>WYBA01000426.1 GCA_011526095.1 Myxococcales bacterium
CGCCCGACCCGGCGCCGCCGCCGGCGCCGGCGCCCGCGCCCACGGCCGAACCGGCGCCGGCCGTCGCGGACGCGCCTCCGCCGCCCGCGCCCGCGCGGGTCGAGCCGCTGCGCGCGTACCGGTTCGCGGTCGGGTTCGAGGTCGGCTACGGATGGACCGCCGACGCCGACCAGGTCTACGGCAACGGCGCGGGGCGCGTGCTGGTGATCGCGACCCGCGGCGTCGAGCTGCGCTACCTCGAGTACTACGACCTCGAAGACCGCTCCGAGATGTTCGACGCGCAGGGCGCCCACGGGCGGCTGGGGATCACCAGCGCCGGCTACCGCTGGATGCGGCCGCTGCTCGGTTCGGTCTCGGTGCGGCCGTTGCTCGGGATCGCGCTGCTCCGCCGTCCGTCGATGCGGATGGACCCCGACGAGATCCTGTCGAGCTTCCAGATGCTGCCGCAGTACGGCTGGGGGATCCTCGCCGGGGCGGGGCTGGGCGTGCGCCTCGGCCGGCTCGACGTCTCGGCAGATCTGCGCGTCTACCCGACGAGCTGGGGCGAGATCGACGGCCAGCGCGGCGTCGTGCGCGACGGCAGGTACACCGTCGAGGCGGTGACCGAGAGCCCGGGCGGGATGCCGCGCACCGTGACGGTCAACGTCATGATCGGCATGTAGGCGCGCGGCGCTGTCAGCCGGATCGCGTACGGTGGCTCGTTCGCTCATCCAGACGCGCGGAGGGACCAGGGCCCGGTGAAGCGCGACCAACCTGCCGGAGACGGCGTGGTGGTAAGCCCGGCGGCGCAGGCCGCACGATGAGGTGTCACATGAGCTGGGATCTCGAGAGCATCCTTCGGACGGCCGGCGCGGATCGCGAGCGGCCGGCGGTGGTCGAGGTCGGGCGCACGCGCGACAGCCGCGGCCTGTTCTGGTGGACCGGTCGCGTCGCCGCGACGGTGTGGCCGGAGCGGGTCCGGCTCCGGCGGCGCCTCGGCGTCGTCGGTGACCGCGAGGGCCTGGTGCTGGATCGCCGCGCGCTGGACGCGCTCGCGCGGGCGAGCGCCGCGTGGGCGCGCCGGCGCGCGCGGTGGTGCGCGTGGTCGGAGGGGGCGCGGCTCGTGCCGATCCGGCCGCGGGGCGCGGTGGTCGCGACGTGGTCGGTCGGTGACGCGCGCGTCGGGCTGCGGCTCCGCCTGACCGCGACGCTGTCCGCGGATCTGACGCGCGCCGCGCTCCACGCCTGGCGCGAGCCCGGCGGGGGCGTGTGGCTGGAGCCCGGCGAGGAGGCGTTCCTCGCGGCGCTGGGCGCGGAGGCGTGGTCGTGACGCGCGCGCGTCGTCCGGCGTCGCGCGCGCCCGACGAGTACGAGCTCGTCGGCGAGGCGGTGGACGTGGCCGCGTCGGAGGACATGATCGTCGAGGTCGTGACCGACGCGCTTCGGCACGCGATCGCGCTCGCGCGATCGCAACGGCGCGCGTCGGCGCGGTCGATCATCGACCAGGCGACGCTGCTCGGGCTGCTCGAATGGGACCTGGCGCCCGGACCCCGCGGCGGAGTCGCGCGCCGGGGCGTCAGGGCTCGGACTGGGCGATCGGCGCGAGGCGCGAGGCCCACGCGTCCTGGAAGGCCGTGAGCTGGTCTTCGGTCAGCATGCCGACGCACGCGTCGGCCGCCTCGGACGTGGCGGCGCCGGCGTAGCAGGTGATCACCGCGCCGTCCCAGCCGTCCGCCTCGCACCGCTCGAGCGAGAGCGCGCGGGCCTCCTCGAGCATGCGGGCGAGCTTGGCCTCCGAGTAGTCCTCGGTGCCATACGACGCGGCCACGTCGATCCCGGGGAGGATGTCGGCGCACGCGGGCCCGGCGGGCTCGGCGGGCTCGGCGGGCCCGGTGGGCCCGGCGGGCTCGGTGGGCCCGGTGGACGCGGTGGACGCGGTGGACGCACCGCCGCCGCATCCCGTGATCGCGGCGAGGGTGCTGGCGAGGACAAAGGTCGACAGCAGGGAGAAGCGCATCGCCGTGATGATATCGCCACCGCGCGCGCGGGCGCGAGCCCGCGCGTCGCCGCGGGGCTCACGCCTGGAGCGCGCCCGGATCCAGCAGGCGGTGGGCGACGAGGTAGTCCCAGACGACGTCGGGGACGAGCGCCATGATCTTCTCCTGCTCGTAGTGGCGGCCGCGCTCGCGGACGAGGGTGGAGGAGATGTTGCTCGTGACGATGTTGTCGCGGAGGTAGACGTGGCGCGGGTCGGCGAGGATCGAAGCGGGCTTGTCGAAGTCGTAGCCGAGGCGGTGGATGACGTAGACGTCGAGGTTCGCCGCCATCCAGTCGGCGCCGCCCCAGGTGTGGAAGCTCTGCGCGACGTCGCTGCCCATCACCCAGGAGAACCGGTAGCCGGGGAACGCGGGGAGCACGTAGTCGCGGAGGATCGGCGCGGTCTCGCGGTGGGTGGCGTAGATCTCGTCGCCGCGCGTGATCTCGAGATCGTAGACCTTGAGCCGCGGGTAGCGCGCGGTCGCCAGGCGCGCCATCTCGAGGCGGTGCGCGCCCGGCATCAGCGGCTTGCCCCACGGGTGCTGGCCCGCGAGCCAGTACCACACCTCGTCGACCTCGGTGAGCGCGAGGATCTCGAGGCCCATCGTCAGGTGCGCGTTGGTGATCGGGTTGGCCGAGGTGCCGAGCAGGCACACGCGCTTGCCCGTGGCGCGGGCGTCGAGGCGCGCGCAGGTGGCGCGGACGACCTGATCGAGGTCGAGGCCGCGCTCGTTGAGGAGCTGCAGCAGCGCCCACGCGGCGTCGCCCGCCTCCTGGGCGAGGTGCGCGTCGTCGCGGAAGTGGACGAGCTCGGCGATCTGGTGCGCGAGGTCGCGCATCCGCTCGGCCGGCTCGGTCCGCTTGAAGTGGGCCGCGTGCGACTGCTCGACCAGCGCCTGGAGCGTGCGGGTGTCCATCGGGGCCATTGTCGCCGATCGCGCGGGCATGAGCGGAGCGCGTCGTAGGCGGGGTATGCGAACGCCGACGCCTGACGCGCGCTCGTCGGCTACGCTGCCCCCCGATGAGCCACGCCCGCCTCGATCGCACGCTCCGTCCGCTGTTCCGCGGCCTCGGCGTGCGCAGCCGGTTCGTCGACGCCGGCGCGGCGCGGCTCCACGTCTACGACGCGCCGGGGCGCGGGCGGCTCCCGGGCATCGTGCTGCTGCCCGGGCTGTCCGACACCGCCGCCGCGGCGGTGCCGGTGCTCCTCGGGCTGCGCCGCCACGCGCGGCGCGTGCTGATCGTCGAGAGCGCGGGCCACGGGCTGAGCGGGCAGGCCGCGGGCGCGTACTCGATCGACGTCCACTTCGCGGCGATCACCCGGGCGCTCGATCAGCTCGTCGACGCGCCGGTGCTGGTCGTCGGCAACTCGCTCGGCGGCGCCGCCGCGATCCAGTACGCGCTCGACCGGCCGTCGCGGGTGCTCGGCCTGTTCCTGACGTCGCCGGGCGGCGCGCGCTACGACGAGGCCGGGCTCGAGGGGCTGCGCGACGCGTTCCGGTTCGAGGGCGTCGACGACGCGCACGCGTTCGTCGCCCGCGTCGCCCACCGCCGGCTCCCGCTCGAGCGGGCCGCCGCGCGCCTGATGTACGCGCGCTCGCGCTCGCCCGGCGTCGCCGACATCCTGCGGACCGCCACCCGCGACCACGCGTTCACGCCCGCCGAGCTCGCGCGGCTCACCGCGCCGATCCGGCTGGTGTGGGGGCGGTCCGAGCGCCTGCTGCCGCCGGCGGGGCTCGCGTACTGGAAGGCCCACCTGCCGTCGCACGCCACGGTGATCGAGCCCGACGGCTTCGGCCACTGCCCGCACCTCGACGACCCGCGGCGCCTCACCCGGATGATCGCGAGCTTCGCCCGGCTGGTCGCCGCGCGCTGAGCGGCCGGCGATGGCGCGGAGCTCGGGATCGCCGCAGCGCCTGGTCGCGGCGCGGCGGCCGATCCCACCGATGGCCCCTGCCGGTCGGGTACCGTACAGCGATGGGCACCTGGGGACCGGGCCACGTCGCGAAGGATGCACCCCAGGATCCAGCACAGCTCGGATTCCTCGTCGGGCCCCAGGATCCGTTCGACCCGAGCTTCTCACCGACGTCGTCGGAACCTCGCCGCCCGACGAACAGCCCCGCTCCGCTCACCCTAAGAGGGTCGATCAGAATCGTGTCACCTCCGCTCGTCCTGAGCAGCGCCGAGCGCCAGCGAGGCGCGTGTCGAAGGACGCTGACAGTCCTTCATGCGACGGCGCGAGCCACGACTGTCACCATCGATCCACGATGACCACGTCCTCGATCGGCCCGACCGTCCTCTGGCGCGACGACGCGCGGCGCATCCGCAGCGAGTGGAAGCTGCGATTCTCGCCGTCCGGCGCCACCTTGATCGTCGATCACGAGGGTGGGATCGGGTTCTGGGACGCCGCGCGCGGCGTGCTCCGCCGCTTCGTCGACGCGGACCACCTGCGGGCGTTCTCCGCGACGGGGCACCGCGTGTTCGTGGGGAAGGGCGACACGCTGATCGCGCTGTCGACCGAGGACGGCTCGGAGGTGTGGAGAGCGACGCTGCCCGGCACGCCGGTCGGCCGGCTCGACGCGGACGTCTACGCCGCGGACGAGCAGGGCGTGGTCCTGCACGGACACGCGGAGGTGGTGCTCGCGCTGAGCATGCGCACGGGGCGCGAGCGCTACCGGCTCTCCGGCACGGTCGCGCTGCACGATCGCGAGGTGTTCCTGATCCGCGACGCCACCGGCGCGACCCTGCGGGCGATCGAGCTCGGCGGCGCGATCGTCACCCTGCCCGGTTTCGGTGGCGGTCGTTGCGCGCTGTCGCCGGATCGTCGCTGGCTCGCCGTGCACGACCACGACGTGACGCTCTGGGATCTCACGACGGGCACGCCGCGGCACACGTGGTCGGTGGAGCACACCTTCAACGCGTTCTCGTTCCGCGACGACAGCGCGGCGCTGATCGTCACGAGCTACCAGACCCAGCAGTCCGGCAACCAGGACTGGAACGCCGAACAGATCTTCGACGTCGCGACCGGGAGCTCCCTCGGATCGAAGGGCTGGTGGGACCAGGACGCCGAGCCCGCGCCGCCACACGAGCTCGCGCCCGGGGTCGTGCGGCAAGGCGGCCTGCTCCGCGTCGATGGCGCGCCGATCCCGTTGCCCGACAAGGCCGTCGTCTGCGTCGCCGAGAGCGGCGCCGTGTTCATCGCTCGCCCGGTCAAGGGCCGCGTCGAGCTCGCGGTCGTCAGGCGAGCTCCGCGGTGAACCTGCGGATCCGGAGCGCGCGCTTGGATGGTCGTGGTTTGCGGCCGACCGTGCCCGGACCACGGACGCGCCTCGCCGCCGCGCCAACCGCACGGGTGGAAATGGCAGCGGACCCGATTCCGGCCGTGGCGGCAGACACCTGCACGGGTTTCTGCTCGAGCTCACCGAGATGCTGAGCGCTCCGGCAGAAGCGCACAAGAATCGAATCAGTCGAGACGGGCACGAATACATCAGTGGACTGCGCGCCCTGCACACCTCTCGCTGACTTGGACCCGCACGGAGTTCCACTCCGTGCCGCGCTGGACCGCGCTGGAACCGGCTCTCGGGCAACCGTTGCCCGCGGTCAGCAACGCGCGGACAACCGGTGCCAGCGCATTGCTAACTTCATCTTCACATAGGGCGGTGCTCGCCCCTGCGTAGTGGAGATGGGCTCCTCCGCGGTCAGTGGGGCGACCGTTCATGGCCCATCCGGGATCCGGGTGGCTTCCCGACGAGCGTGACGCGCGGCGTGTGAGCAGCGACTGCGACGGAGGTCAGGGCGTTGTACGGTCGGCTCGTGCGCGACACCGATCTGTACCGGCAGCTGC
>WYBA01000053.1 GCA_011526095.1 Myxococcales bacterium
CGCCCGCGTCGCCGGCAGCTCCTCCAGGCGCTCGGCGACGCGCAGGCGCTCCTGCGCGGTGCGGGGCCGGCAGCCCAGCACCCGCTCGACGTACTCGACGAACGTGCCGTGGCCGAGCGGGACGTGGACGTCGAGCCGGCGCGCCAGCAACAGCAGCCGCGCCTCGTCGACGTCGAGCGCCGCGCGGCGCTGCGCGAGCGAGCGGAGCTGGCGGTCCACCGACTGCCAGCTCCGCTCGATGTCACTCACCACTTCGTGTGCGCCCACGTGGACGCTCGAACCTTCGAACACGGCCCACTCCTCGTCGGTGAGCTTCACCTCTATCACGACATGTTCGACGTCACCGTTTGCGCCAGGAGCCCGCGAACGCACCCACGACCGCGATCTCGACCTCGCGCCTCGCTTCTCCGCTCCACGCATCGCACGACGCGTCGCACAACGCGTCTGGCGCGCGATCTCGCGTCGATCTCCGCCGAGGAGCTCGCGCGTCACCGCATGACCCGTCAAGCCCAAAGTGCACGTCCGCGCGAGAATCGACCGGCCCCTCCATCCCGGCTGTCCGGCTCTCGGACCCTCCGCGGCGATCGCTCGAGCATCGAGGCGCCGGGCCCCGACTTGGCCCGGCGCCGGTGTTCGCGGTCTCCCGGACGGTCGTGCGACGCGCGCCACGCCACGGCGCCTGGCACCGCCACGCCGCCGTCGTCTCGCGCGTCCGCGGTGGGCTCGTCGGGCTGGCGCTCGCAGCGCCGAACGCCCGCGCACCTGGGGCCTCGACGGTGTGCGGCGACGCTAGCCACCTGACGCTCACAGCTCGATCTGCAACCCCATCTCGACCACGCGGTTGGGCGGCAGCTGGAAGAACGCGGTCGGCGGCCGGGCGTTGCGCGCCAGGAACGAGAACAGCAGCTTGCGCCACCGCGCGAACCGCGACGTGCCGGTGGTGAGCAAGGTCTGGCGCCCCAGGTAGTACGTGGTCGTCATCGGCTCGCTGACCAGGCCGTGGGCGCCGCACCGCGCGAGCAGGCGCGGCACGTTCGGCGTCTGCATGAACCCGACACGGGCGACGACGCGGAAGAACCCGTGGCCGAGGTCCTTCACCGTCAGCGCCGAGTTACCGGCGACCCACGGCACCGGCTCGGTCACCATCGAGAACAGCACGACCTGCTTGTGCAGCACCTGGTTGTGCTTGATGTGGTGCATCAGCACGTTCGGGATGCCGTCGATCGTCGACGCCATGAACACCGCGGTGCCCTTGACCCGCGGCAGCGGCGTCGACGCGATGTCGGCGAGGAACAGCTCCTCCGGCAGGTTGCCGCTCTCCATCACCCGCGCCAGCTCGAGCCGGCCGCGCCACCACGTCGTCATCACGACGAACACGCCGAGCCCGACGGCGAGCGGGAACCACCCGCCGTGCGCGATCTTGGTCGCGTTGGCGCCGAAGAACGCCAGGTCGATCGCCAGCATCGGGACCAGCAGCGCGACCGCGCGGCCGGCGGAGTGGCCCCAGACGCGGCGGCTCACCAGGTAGAACAGCAGCGACGTGATCGCCATCGTGCCGGTGACGGCGATGCCGTACGCCGCGGCGAGCGCCGAGCTCGAGCGGAACCCGAGCACCAGCGCGACGCAGCCGGCCATCATCAGGTAGTTCATCTCGGGGATGTAGATCTGCCCCTCGTGCTTGTCGGAGGTGTGGACGACCTGCATCCGCGGCCAGAACCCGAGCTGCATCGCCTGGCGGGTCAGCGAGAACACGCCCGAGATCAGCGCCTGCGACGCGATGATCGCGGCCATCGTCGCCAGCACGATCATCGGGATCAGCAGCGGCCCGTCGACCATCATGTAGAACGGGTTCTTGATCGCGCCCGGCTGGTGCTGGTGGACGAGGAACAGCGCGCCCTGGCCGAAGTAGTTGAGCAGCAGGCCCGGGTAGGCGATCACGAACCACGCCCACCGGATCGGCGCACGGCCGAAGTGGCCCATGTCGGCGTAGAGCGCCTCGCCGCCGGTGACGACGAGGACGACCGAGCCGAGCAGCAGGAAGCCGTGGAGCGGCTCGGCCGCGAGGAACGCGGCGGCGTGGTGCGGGCTGACCGCGCGCAGCACCTCGGGCGCCTCGACGATCCACCGCGCGCCGGCGACGCCGATCGAGACGAACCACGCCAGCATCACCCACCCGAACACGCCGCCGATCCGCCCGGTGCCGTGGCGCTGGAACAGGAACAGCGTGACGAGGATGCCGATCGTGCCGGGGACGATCAGGTAGGACAGCGAGGCGTTCTGCTCCGAGATGCCCTCCATCGCGCCGAGCACCGAGATCGCCGGCGTGATCACGCCGTCGCCGTACAGCAGGCCGGCGCCGAACAGCGCCAGCAGCAGCGGCACCGCGAGCCGCGTCCCGGCGCCCGCGCCGGCGTCGCGGCCGAGCAACGCCGACAGCGCGAGGATCCCGCCCTCGCCCTTGTTGTCGGCGCGCAGCACGAACACCAGGTACTTGACGACGACGACCAGCGCGATCGCCCAGAACACCAGCGACACGACGCCCAGGATGTTGGCCGAGGTCGGGACGACGGCGTGCGGCGAGTGCGGCCAGGCCAGGCACTCCTTCATCGCGTACAGGGGCGAGGTGCCGATGTCGCCGTAGACGACGCCGAGGGCGCCGAGCGACAGCGCCGCGAGCTCCTTCTTCGAGTGGGGGACGTGGCCGTGGTGAGCGTGGGCGGCCGTGGTGTGGCGCGCGCGAGCGGGCGTGGGTGTGGACATCGGGTCGCCGGCGGCGACCGGGTCACCTCACCACGGGGGCGCGTAAAGATTCCATCAAGGCGAGGAGGCGCCGGGCGCCGGCGGGGCCTCGTCGCGGAGCCGGTAGCCGACCCCGGGCTCGGTCACCAGCCACTGCGGACGTGCTGGATCCTGCTCGACTTTGCGGCGGAGCGCGGCCATGTGGACGCGCAGGTAATGGGTCTGCTCGACCGCGCCCGGGCCCCAGATATCGCGCAGCAGCTGACGGTGCGTCAGCACGCGACCGGCGTGGCGGCCGAGGTGCTCGAGCAGGCGGAACTCGATCGGCGTGAGGTGCACCAGGGCGCCGTCGACCGTGACCTCGTGGCGCGCGTGGTCGATGCGGATCGGCCCCACGACGAGGACCTCGTCCTCCGGCGCGCGGAACGGCGCGCCCGAGGCGTGGCGCAGCGCGACGCGGATCCGGGCGAGCAACTCGCCGGCGCCGAACGGCTTGGTGAGGTAGTCGTCCGCCCCGGCGTCGAGCGCGGCGATCTTGTCGGCCTCGCGCCCGCGCGCCGACAGCACGACGATCGGCACCGCGAGCCGCGGCCGCACCGCGCGGACGAGCGAGATGCCGTCGCCGTCGGGCATCCCGAGATCGAGCAGGACCAGCCCCGGCGGGTCGGCGTCGAGCAGGCGCTCGGCCTCGGCGAGGGTGCCCGCCTCCTCGATCACGTAGCCGTGGCTCGACAGCGAGGCGCGCAGGTAGCGCCGCATCTGCGGATCGTCGTCGACGACGAGGACGCGCGGGCCGGGGGCGGTCACGGCGTCACCTCGCCCATCGGCTCCATCGGGCCCTTCGGCGGCGACGGCGCGGGCAGCGTCACGCGGAACCGCGCGCCGCCGCCGGGGTGGTTGTCGGCGCGGATCGTGCCGCCGTGCGCCTCGACGATGCCGCGGCACACCGCGAGCCCCAGCCCGACGCCGGCGGCGCGCGTCCCCGGCGCGCGGTAGAACTTGTCGAACAGGTGCGCGTCGCCGCCCGGCGGCAGCCCGGGGCCGTGATCGACGACGTCGATCTCGACCGCGTCGCCGGTGCGGCGCGCCTCGATCCGGAACGGCGGCGCGCCGTGCTTGCTCGCGTTCTCGATCAGGTTGATCAGCACGTGCTCGAACAGTACCGGATCGACCGGGACCAGGAGCTCGGGCGGTGCGGCGACCTCCACCTGGCGGTCGCCCAGGACGTCGTCGAGCCGCGCGAGCGCCGCGCCCACGAGCTCGTCGACCGGGACCCAGTCGCGCGCCGGCTGCAGCCCGGTCTCGACCCGGGTGATCCCGAGCAGGTTCTGGAGCACGCGCTCGAGCCGCTTGGCCTCGTCGACGATCGTGTCGAGCAGCTCGGCCCGGGTCGCCGCGGTCAGCGCCGCGGCGTCGTCGCGCAGCGACGTCGCGGCCCCGGTGATCACCGCCAGCGGCGTGCGCAGGTCGTGGCTGACCGCGGACAGGAGCGAGCTGCGCAGCTCCTCGGTCCGGGCGCGCAGCGCCTGATCCCGCGCCTCGGCGCCGAGGCGGATCCGGCCGAGCGCGAGCGCGGTCTGGCCGGCGAGCGAGCCGAGCAGGTGGCGCTGCTCGGCGTCGAGCGCGCGCGCCCCGCGCCTCCCCTGGACCACCAGCACGCCGAGCCCGAACGCGCCCGACCGCAGCGGCGTCGCGACGATCTGCGCACCCGGCAGCGTCGCCGTGCCGTGGCCGGCCGGCTGCGCGTGATCGTGGCTCCACCGCGCGACCGTCAGCTCCTGGGCGGCCAGCGGCATCAGCCCGGCCGCCGGCACCAGGCCGCCCTCGTCGTCCGGCACGAGCACCGCGGCCGCGACCCCGAGCAGGTCCTCGGCGTGGCGGACCGCGACCGCGGCGACCTCCTCCACGCCGTCGGCCGAGGCGACCTCGCGCGTGAACGCCAGCAGCGCGGCGGTGCGGCGCTCGCGCACGACGGCGTCGAGCTCCTGCCGGCGCAGCCGCGTCGTCAGCGTGCTGATCGCCAGCCCCGAGGCGAACATCACCGCGAACGTCACCAGGAACCGGGCGTCGCGCACCGCGAAGGTGAACCGCGGCTCGACGAAGCAGAAGTCGAACGCGGCGACCGCGAGCGACGCCGCGAGCAGCGACGGGCCGCGGCCCGACAGCGCCGCGAGCATGATCGTGATCAGGTAGAGCATCGCCAGGTCGGCGGTCGTGAGGTAGTCGAACGCGACCAGGCCGAGCGCGGTCGTGACGGCGACGCCGCCGACCGCGGTCAGGTGGCCGCGCGCCGGCGCGCCCGCGGCCGCGCCGCCCGGGGCGGCGTCGCCCGGCCCCGGCGGGGCGCCGTGCTCCTCGAGCGGCGCGATCACGTGGATGTCGACCCCGCCCGAGTCGCGGATCAGATCGTCGAGCAGGCTGCCGCGCAGCCAGTCGCGCCACCGCGCGTGGGTCGGCTTGCCCGCGAGGATCCGGGTCACGCCGCGGTGCCGCGCGTGCTCGAGCACGGCGCTCGCGACCGACCGGCCGTGCAGCCGCACGACCTCGGCCCCGAGCGACTCGGCGAGGCGCAGGTGCGCCTCGAGCCGGTCGCGATCGCCGGCGCCGAGCGGCGCCGCGCCGACGACGTCCACGGTGACGACCCGCCAGCTCGCGCCCAGCCGCTCCGCCATCCGCTTGCCGGCGCGGATCAGCCGCTCGGACGTCGGGCTCGCCCCCGCGCACACCAGCAGCGACTCGCCCGCCTGCCACGGCGTGACGATGCCGTGCTCGCGGCGGTAGGCCTGGACCTCGGCATCGACGCGCTCGGCGGTGCGGCGCAGCGCCAGCTCGCGCAGCGCCAGCAGGTTGCCGCGCTGGAAGAAGTGCTGGGCGGCGCGCCCGGCCTGCGTCCCCATGTAGACCTTGCCCTCGGCGAGGCGCTCGAGCAGCGCCTCGGGCGGCAGGTCGATCAGCTCGATCTCGTCGGCGCGCTCGAGCACGGCGTCCGGCACGGTCTCCCGCACCTTGACGCCGGTGATCTGCTGGACGACGTCGCCCAGGCTCTCGACGTGCTGGACGTTGAGCGTGGTGTGCACGTCGATCCCGGCGTCGAGCAGCTCCATCACGTCCTGCCAGCGCTTGACGTGGCGGCTGCCCGGCGCGTTGGTGTGCGCGAGCTCGTCGACCAGCAGCAGCGCCGGGCGCCGGCGCAGCGCCGCCTCGAGATCGAGCTCGTCGAGCGCGACGCCGCGGTGCTCGACCGCGCGGCGCGGCAGGATCTCCAGGCCGTCGAGCAGCGCGCGCGTGTCGTGGCGCCCGTGCGTCTCGACCACGCCGACGACGACGTCGACGCCCTCGGCGGCCAGCCGCCGCGCCGACTCGAGCATCGCGAACGTCTTGCCGACGCCCGGCGCCGCGCCGAAGAACACCTTGAGCGACGCGCGCTCGCGACGCTCGTCCGCCTGGACGCGCGCGAGCAGCGCGTCGGGGTCGGGCCGTGCGATGTCGTCGCTCACGCCGCGCCGAGCTTACCGCCGCGCGCCCGCGAGCGCGTCGAGCGCGAGGTTGAGCCGCAGCACGTTGACCCGCGGCTCCCCGAGGAACCCCAGGGTCCGCCCCTCGACGTGGGCCTCGACCAGCGCGCGGACGTCCGCCTCCGCGAGCCCGCGGGCGCGCGCCACGCGCGGCGCCTGATAATAGGCGGCGGCCGGCGAGATGTGCGGGTCGAGGCCGGAGCCCGACGCCGTGACGAGATCGACCGGGACCGGCGCGACGTTGCCCGGGTCGGCGGCGCGCAGCGCCTCGATCCGGGCAGCGACGTCGGTCGCCTGATCGGGGTGGAGCACGCCGCGGTTGGTGCCGCCCGAAGTGGTGGCGTCGTAGCCGACCGCGCTCGGACGGCCCCAGAAGTGGCCGGGCTCGGCGAACGTCTGGCCGACGAGCTCGGAGCCGACGACCTGGTCGCCGCGCCGGATCATCGAGCCGTTCGCCTGGTGCGGGAACACCACCTGGGCGGCCGCGGTGAGCGCGACCGGGTAGACCACGCCGGTGATCAGCGTGAACAGCGCGAGCAACAGCAGCGCGGGGCGGAGCGAGGTGACGAGGTCCTTCATGACACGATCCCCAGTCCGGAGATCGCGAGGTCGATCCCCTTGATGAACGGGAACGGCAACAGCACGCCGCCGAGCCCGTAGACGAGCAGGTTGTGGCGCAGGGTCGCGGCCGCCGGCCGCGCCTTCACCGCGATCCCGCGCAGCGCCAGCGGGATCAGCGCGATGATGATCAGCGCGTTGAAGATCACCGCCGACATCACCGCGCTCGCGGGCGAGTGCAGCCCCATGACGTCGAGCGCGCCGAGCTGCGGGTAGACCCCGGCGAACGCCGCGGGGATGATCGCGAAGTACTTCGCCACGTCGTTGGCGATGCTGAACGTCGTCAGCGAGCCGCGCGTCACCAGCATCTGCTTGCCGATCGTGACGATCTCCAGCAGCTTGGTCGGGTTGGAGTCGAGGTCGACCATGTTCCCCGCCTCCTTCGCCGCCTGCGTGCCGGTGTTCATCGCGACCGCGACGTCGGCCTGGGCGAGCGCCGGCGCGTCGTTGGTGCCGTCGCCGGTCATCGCGACGAGGTGCCCCTTGGCCTGGTAGTCGCGGATCATCGCGAGCTTGGCCTCGGGCGTGGCCTCGGCGAGGAAGTCGTCGACGCCGGCCTCGGCGGCGATCGCCGCGGCGGTGAGCGGGTTGTCGCCGGTGATCATCACGGTCTTGATGCCCATCCGGCGCATCTCGGCGAACCGCTCCCGGATCCCGGCCTTGACGATGTCGGACAGCGCGATCACGCCGAGCACCCGCACCCCGTCGACCACGACCAGGGGCGTCGCGCCCTTCTTGGCGACCTCGTCGACCGTGGCGCGGACCTCGGGCGGCAGCCCGCCGGCGAGCTTGCCGATCGTGTCGGGCGCGCCCTTGCGGATGGCGCGGGCGCCGAGGTCGACGCCGCTCATGCGGGTCTGGGCCGTGAACGGCACGAACACCGCGTCGGCGGGGACCGGGCGCGCCCCGGCGAGGGTGACGATGCTCTTGCCCTCGGGCGTGTCATCGGCGAGCGAGGCGAGCGACGCCGCCTCCGCGAGCTGCTCGGCGGACACGCCCTTCGCCGGCAGCAGCGCCGTCGCCTGGCGGTTGCCGTGCGTGATCGTCCCGGTCTTGTCGAGCAGCAGGACGTCGACGTCGCCCGCGGCCTCGACGGCGCGGCCGCTGGTCGCGATCACGTTGGCCTGGATCATCCGGTCCATCCCGGCGATCCCGATCGCGCTGAGCAGGCCGCCGATCGTCGTCGGGATCAGGCACACCAGCAGCGCCACCAGCACGGTCATCGCGACGGGCGCGCCCTGCCCCGCCGCGTTCACCGCGTAGATCGAGAACGGCAGCAGCGTGACCGTGACGAGCAGGAACACGATCGTCAGGCCGGCGAGCAGGATGTCGAGCGCGATCTCGTTCGGGGTCTTCTGGCGCTTCGCGCCCTCGACCATCGCGATCATCCGATCGAGGAAGGTCTTGCCCGGGTCCTGCGTGATCCGGACGACCAGCCAGTCGCTGAGCACGCGCGTGCCACCGGTGACGGCGCTGCGATCGCCGCCGCTCTCGCGGATCACCGGCGCGCTCTCGCCCGTGATCGCGCTCTCGTCGACCGAGGCCACGCCGACGACGATCTCGCCGTCTCCCGGGATGACGTCGCCGGGCTCGACCAGCACGAGGTCGCCGGCGCGAAGCGTCGACGACGGCACCTCGCGCATCGCCGCGTCCTTGCGCGCCTCGTGGAGCTTCTTGGCCGGCACGTCCTTGCGCGCCTTGCGCAGGCTGTCGGCCTGCGCCTTGCCGCGCCCTTCGGCCATCGCCTCGGCGAAGTTGGCGAACAGCACGGTGAACCACAGCCAGACGGTCACGCCGAGGATGAACCCGGGCGACGCCTCGCCGGCGTCCGTCAGCGCGGCGTGGAGGAACAGGACCGTGGTCAGCACGCTGCCGACCTCGACGACGAACATCACCGGGTTCTTGACCATCCGGCGCGGGTCGAGCTTCGCGAACGACTCGACGATCGCGCGCCGGACGATCGGGCCCTCGAACAGCGGCCGCGTGGTGTGGGCGGAGCGATGAGGCTCGCGCGGCGGCACTGACGTCAGCTGCGGGGGGCGCGCGGGCTCGCGAGTCTTGAGTGGAGCTGCGGACATGGCGACCTCTAGAGCTGCAGGTGCAGGGCGATCGGCCCGAGGGCGAGCGCCGGCAGCAGCGACAGCGCGCCGACCAGCAGGATCGTGCCGGTCAGCATGAAGACGAACGTGGCGTTGTCGGTCGGCAACGTGCCAGCCGACGGCGGGATGACCTTCTTCCGGGCCAGCGAGCCGGCGATCGCGAGCACCGCGATCATGATCCAGTAGCGGCCGACCCACATCGCGATCCCGCCCGCGGTCGCGTAGAACGTGCCGCTCGCGGTGAGCCCGGCGAACGCCGAGCCGTTGTTGTTCGCCTGCGACAGGAACGCGTACAGCATCTCGGAGAAGCCGTGGGCGCCGCCGTTCGCCAGCGACTTGACGCCCTCGGTCGTGAGGCACGCGAGCGCGACGCACACGAGCATCGCCAGGTGGGGCACGATGATGCCCCACGACGCCATCTTCATCTCCTTGGCCTCGATCTTCTTGCCGAGCATCTCCGGTGTCCGCCCGACCATCAGACCGGAGATGAACACCGCGACGATCGCGAACAGGATCAGGCCGTAGAGGCCGGAGCCGACGCCGCCGAACACGATCTCGCCCAGCCCCATCAGCACCATCGGCGACAGGCCGCCGAGCGGCGTGTAGCTGTCGTGCATCGAGTTGACCGAGCCGTTCGACGCCGCGGTCGTCGCGTTCGCCCACAGCGCGGACGCCGCGATCCCGTGGCGGACCTCCTTGCCCTCCATGTTGCCGCCGGCCTGCAGCGCGGACACGGCCTGATCGACGCCGGCGGCGTCGAGCACCGGACTGCCCGCCTGCTCCTGCCACAAGGTCAGCGCGGTGAACGGGACGAACAGCAGCCACATCACGACGAGGAACGCGACGCCCTGCCGCTGCGAGCGCACCATCTTGCCGAACGTGAAGCACAGCGCCGCCGGGATCAGCAGGATCGCCAGCACCTGGACGAAGCTGGACAGCGGCGTCGGGTTCTCGAGCGGGTGCGCCGAGTTGACGTTGTAGTAGCCGCCGCCGTTGGTGCCGAGCTGCTTGATCGCGACCTGCGAGGCGACCGGACCGACCGCGACGCCCTGCTCGGCCACCGCGGCGCCGTCACCATCGCCGACGATCGTCGCCTCGATCGTCGTCGCCGTGCGCAGCCCCTCGTCGGTCTGCGGCACGCCCTGCGACACGAGGACCAGGGCGACCACGATCGACAGCGGGATCAGGATGTAGAGCGTCGACCGGGTCAGGTCGACCCAGAAGTTGCCGATCGTGTCCGAGTGCTTGCGCACGAAGCCGCGGACCAGCGCGACCAGCACGGCCATGCCGACGGCTGCGGACAGGAAGTTCTGCACCGCGAGCGCGAGCATCTGGACGAGGTGGCTCATCGTCGACTCGCCGCCGTAGGCCTGCCAGTTGGTGTTCGACGCGAAGCTGATCGCGGTGTTCCACGACACCTGCGGCGTCACCGCCGGCAGGTCGTTCGGGTTGCCGGGCAGCGACGCCTGCAGGCGCTGCAGGAGGTACACGACCAGCACGCTGAACATGCTGAACACCAGCATCGAGACCGCGTAGCGCCGCCACCCCATCTCCTCGTCGGGCTTCACCCCGCCGATCCGGTAGAGGAGGCGCTCGACCGGGCCGAGCACCTTGCCGGCGATCCGCGCCTCGCCGCTGTAGACGCGCGCCATGTACCCGCCCAGCGGGTACGCGAGCGCCATCAGCACGACCGCGTACGCGACGAGCTGGAGGATGCCGGGGCCGCTCATTGCAGCTTCTCCGGCGCCATCAGCGCGACGAGCAGGTAGACGAGCAAGCCGATCGAGACGATCAGCCCGAGCCAGTGCAGGCCGGACATCACACGGACTCCTTGCGGGAGGTCACAGACGGTCGAACAGCGCGACCAGCGCCAGGCTGGACAGGACGAGCACGACCGTGAGCGCGAGGTAGACGAGGTCCATCACGCCGCTCGTTGTAGGTCCGCGCGGATCAAGGCGGCGTCAACGCCGCGCAAGGCCCGCGTCAAGCTCGGGCTCGGGCTCGGGCTCGACGCTCGTCGCGCCACCGGCGATCGCGCCGCCGGCGCCGAGCACCACCATCATCGTGGCGATCGTTGCCTCGACATGGAACACCTCGCCGCCGGTGATCGCGAGCGCGACGCGCAGCAGGCCACACGCGGCGATCACGACGCAGATCTGCAGATCGTCGCCGCGGGGGACCGGCTCGATCGCGCTCGGCTCGGCGGGCGGCGCCGGGGTGCGATAGGGACCGGACATGACACGTCCATCCGTACCGCCGGCGGGATCAGCGCGGGATCAGCGGCGCATCGAGATCGCGTCAAGACCGCGGCGCGCTCACGGCAGGCTGGCGCGCCGGCGATCGGCCTCGAGCAGCCGGGGCAACAGGCCCGCGGCGAGCTCGTCGAGCCGCGCCAGCGCGCGCGCCGCGGCGGCGCGCGCGTGCAGGCGGTCGGCGTCGCGCTCGGCGGCGTCGCGGCCGCCGTCGCGGGCGCGGGTGGCAAACCCGGCGTCGACGAGCTGGAGCGGGTCGGCCGCGACGATCCGCTGCAGCGCCACCGCGCGCGCACGCGCGGTGCGCAGCGCGTCCTCGAGATCCTCGGCGTGCGCGACCAGCAGGCGCCGGTAGTGCTCGCCGGACGCGCCGGTGAGCAGCGCGTCGAGATCGACGAGCGCGAGATCGCGCAGCCGGGTGTGCAGCGCCTCGTCGTCGGTGGCCGCGCTGCCCGCGCCGTCAGCCGCCATCGCCGCCATCGCCCCCACCGTCGCGCTGGCCGCCGCCGTCGCCCTTGCCGCCGCCCTTGCCCGCCGGCAGCGCCTTGCCCGCCACCTGCTCGAGCTTCGCGGCGCGCTCGGCGCGCTGCTCGGCGACCTTGGCCTTGATCGCCGCGAGCGCGGCGTCCGGGTCCGCGCCCGAGCCCTGCGGGTCGCCGCCGGCGGCGAGCAGCTTGGCGTCGAACTCGGCCGAGGCCAGCTCCTCGCCGCGCAGCGCGGCGTCGACCTCGGTCTCGATCGCCTCGTCGTCGATCCGCTGCTCGGCGCGCTCGAACTTGTCGAACAGCTCGCTGGTCCCCGCGAACGTGTCGTTGCCGCCCGATCGCGCCGCCGCGAGCTGGGTCGCCAGCGTGCCCTTCCTCATCTTGAGGATCTGCAGCTTGGTCTCGAACTCCTTGCGGCTCTTGTTGAGCTGGATCGCGTAGCTCGCGGCCTCGTCGCGATCGCGCGTGATCTTGCCGACCTCGACGAGCGCGTTCTTCTTCTCCTTGAGCGCGGTGCGCGCCGCCTCGTCGTCGCCGGCGCGGACCGCGATCATGGCCTTCTTCTCCCAGGCCTCGGCGCGCTCGGTGTACTTGGCGATCTCCTGCTCCATCTGCTTGGAGGTCGCCTTGTAGCTGATCAGCTCCTGCAGCGCCTTCTTGCGCCCCTCCTCCAGCTCGAGGATCGCCATGTCGAGCTCCTTCTCCGGATCGATCGCCTTGTCGATCGCGGCGTTGGCGCGCGACTTGATGCCGTCCTTCATGCGGCCGAAGATGCCCATCGCGTCGATCGGTCCTTTCTAGTCCTTCCCCAGCCCGTACTTGCGGTAGCGCTGGCGGAACTGATCATACGTCAGCCCGAGCAGCGCGGCCGCGTCCTTCTGGCGGTAGCGGGTGCGCTCCAGCGCGTCCTTGCACAGCCAGGCCTCGAACGCGTCGACCCGCTCGACCAGCGGCTGGCTCGGGTCGTCGACGAACATCGCGCCCGGCGGCAGTGCCGCCGACGACTCCGGCGGCATCGCCGCGTCGACGTCGGCCGCGGTGAGCACGGTGCCGGTCGTGCGGTAGACCGCGCGTTCGACGACGTTCTTGAGCTCGCGGATGTTGCCCGGGTAGTCGTACATCATCAGGCGATCGAGCGCCTCGGCCGACAGCTCGCCGACGGCGATGCCGGCGACCTCGGCGCGGAACTGCGACAGGAAGTACGCGGCGAGCACCGGCACGTCCTCCATCCGCTCGCGCAAGGGCGGCAGCGTGATCACCTCGAACGCGAGGCGGTCGTAGAGATCGGGGCGGAACTTGCCCTCGGCCATCGCCTGCTTGAGGTCGGCGTTGGTCGCGGCGATCACGCGGACGTTGACCTGGATCGACTCCGAGCCGGCGACGCGCTCGAACCGCTGGTACTCGAGGACCCGCAGGATCTTGGCCTGGAACTCGAGCGACATGTTCCCGATCTCGTCGAGGAACAAGGTGCCGCCGTCGGCGAGCTCGAACTTGCCCTCCTTCTGCTTGGTCGCGCCGGTGAACGCGCCCTCCTCGTGACCGAACAGCTCGCTCTCGAGCAGGCTCTCGGCGACCGCGGCGCAGTTGATCGTGACGAACGGCTCGGTCGCGCGCGGCGACAGCGTGTGGATCGCGCGCGCGACCAGCTCCTTGCCGGTGCCGCGCGGCCCGAGCACCAGCACCGGCCGCGGCACCGGCGCGACGCGCTCGATCTTGGCCATGACGTGGCGCATCGGCGCGGACTCGCCGACGATCTGCCACCGCTTGCCGGCGATCCGGCGCAGCCGCTCGTTGGTCGCCCGCAGCTCGCGGTTCTCGCCCTCGAGCCGGCGGCGCTCGAGCACGTGCTGGAGGATGCGCTCGACCTTCTCGACCGACAGGTCGAGCTTGTCCTCGAGGTAGGGGTCCTTGGAGATGAAGTCCGCCGCGCCCGCCTTCACCGCCGCGACGGCGTCGTCGATCGTGCCGTGGCCGGTGAGGATGATGATCGGCAGGTCGGGGTGCGCCGCGCGCAGCTCCTTGCAGATGTCGATGCCGGTGCGCTTGCCCGGGCCGAGGTCGAGATCGAGCACGACCATCTCGGCGCGCTCGCGCGCGAGCCACCGCACCGCGTCCTCGCCGTCGTCGAAGCTGACGACCTCCTTGCCGCGCGCGCGGAACACGTCGGCGAGCAGCCGCCGCACCTCGGCCTGGTCGTCGACACAGACGATGGTGCCGCGCTCGGTCATGGGAGGAGACCTCGTACGCACCGACGCGCGCGCACGCCGGCCGGAGCTTCCGGAGTCATGAGAGTCGGGGGGGGGGGGGGGGGGGGGGGGGGCCGCCCCCCCCCCCCCCCCCCCCCCCCCCCCCCCCCCCCCCCCCCCCCCCCCCCCCCCCCCCCCCCCCCCCCCCCCCCCCCCCCC
>WYBA01000427.1 GCA_011526095.1 Myxococcales bacterium
GGTGGCCGCGGCGAAGGCGCGCGCGAACGACGGGACCGCCGCGACCTGCTCGGTCGCCGCGCCGTCGAGGGACGCGGTCGGCGCGGGCTGACCGCACCGCGCGTTCACCTCGGCCTGCAGCGTGGTGAGCGCGGCGAGCAGCCGGCGCTCGTGCGCGGCGCACGCGAGCAGCGTCTCCGCCATCGGGCGCTGCGCTGCTGGCGCGAGCTGCGCGTGGTCCGCCAGCCAGGCCAGCAGCGGCTCGACGTCCGGGGCCGCCGGGCGCGCGGCCAGCAGCGCGTCCACCGCCGGGCACGGCTGGCCGCGAGCGGTCAGCGCCAGCGTCGACTCGAGCCAGCGCGTCATCGTCCGGCGTCCGGACACGAGCTCGGGCTGGTACAGCGGCATCAGCGCGGCGTGGGCTTGACCGGCCGGGGCGCCCAGGGCGCGCACGACCTGCTCGACCACGGCCGTGGGCAGGCACGCCATCACGGCCGGCTGGTCGTGCAGCCGGGCGTGCGCGCTGCGCAGCTCGTGGCGCAGCAGCTCGCGCCCGATCGTGATCGCGTTCATCTCCGCCGCGAACCCGAAGAAGTCGTCCACGTCGCCCACGATCGCCGCGAGCTCGCGCGCGCCCTCGCCCTCCTCGCCGTCGTCGAGGCCGGGCGGGCCGCCGGACACGACGACCTCGAGCAGCTCCTCGATCATCGCCGGCGGCCCGGCGCACACCGCGCCGCCCTGCCCGAGCACGCCGAGCACGTTCGCGAGCGTGACCAGCTCCTCGGCGGTGAGCGCGGCGGCGGGCTCGTCGGCCGCGAACAGATCCACCTGCCCCGGCTCGTCGCCCGCCCGTCCCTCGAGCACGGCGTCGACGACGATCCGGTGCGCGCACAGGAACACGCCGGCCAGGCTCTTGAACATCGCGGCGACCAGCACCGGGACCTGCCCGTCGGCGAGCGGCGTCGTGCGACGCCGCACCAGGTAGCTCGGGATCAGCGTCGCGACCCGACCGAAGGTCCACAGGTGCGGCAGCGTCCACGCCTCGCCCCCGGTCCGACGCCGGTACTCGTCCCGGAGCCAGCCGACCGCGCCGAGGAGCGGCCGGAACCGCCGCGTCAGCTGGCGCAGCGCCGACACGTTCATCCGCGCGCCGGGCACGCGCGCGCGGCTGTCGTCGTAGGGGCACGCGCGCCACTCCAGCTCGACGCCGACGCGGCTCGCCGCCGGCGCGTTGCCCTCGCCGAGCGGGCGGCCCTCGACGTCGCGCAGCGCGAGCGCCTCGTGGTAGGGCGTCGCCGCGCGCAGGCAGTCGCCGAAGCGCTCCGGCTGCGCCTGCCAGGTCGGTCCCGGTCCGTCGCTGGGCACCCCGAGACGATACGCCGGCGCCCCGGCGCCGCGCCCCCCTCGCGAGCCGTGGCTACTGGGTGCGCGGGGCGCGCCCCGCCGGAATCGTCCAGAACCGCGTTCGTACGGTCCCGGATCGCGGCGCGTCGGCGCCTCGTCGTGCGAGCATGCGTTCACGACCGTGAGCTACTACATCCGCTACTTCGCCTCGCAGCCGATCACCGCCAAGCAGATCCACCAGGGGCTCCAGGCGGTCGACCCGACGTTCAAGATCGACCTCGGCGAGCTCGTCCGCGGTGACGTCTCGCTCGGGCAGATCGAGGCCAACCAGGCCGGCGATGACCTGTTCAACGACGACGTCGCGCGCACGCTCCAGCTCGTCGGGTCGCGGAGCGGCGGCGCCGCGGCGGTGCCGCGCCTGAAGGCCGCGCGGACGATCGTGGTCGTGGGGCTCGACTGGGGATCGCTCGGCTCGGAGACCGTCCTCGGTCTGGCCGCGCCCCTGTGGGACGTGCTGGCTCGCCTCTCACCGGGGCTCTCGCACTGGGACGACAGCGGGATCTTCGACGGCGGCCAGCCGCTGGTCGATCTGAGCCGCTAGACGAGCGCCACGCCGACCATGACGGTGCCCACCAGGCCGCCCGCCCAGGCCAGCGTGCGCACGACCTTCACGCCGCCGAGGTAGGAGAGCGCGTGGACCACGCGGGCGCCGAGGAAGATCTGCGCGCCGAGGGCCGAGGTGCTGTTCGACGCGCCGGCCACGTGGACCACGAGCACCAGGATCGCGAAGACCAGCAGGTTCTCCTTCAGGTTCTCCACCGCGCGACCGCCCCGCGCCATCCAAGGCGCGAGCGGCGCGCCGGGCTCGTCGCGATTGCCGAGCGCCCACGGCATGCCTCGCTGCGCGACGACCGCGTTCGCGAGGACGAAGTTCAGGACGAAGAGCAGCCCCGCGCTCGCGACGAGCATCCAGAGTTCGGTGGTCATCGCCTGACTCTAGCCCGGCGTGGATCGCGTCCCGGGGTGACGCCGCGCTACCGGAAGCGCCTCGGCCACGTGGCGGACAGCGCTGGCGCGCAGACCTCCGGCCGCATCGCGCGTCGGAGCACGGCGCGAGCTCGACCGTCTGCCGGCCCGCTCACTTCGGCAGGACGACGCTGTCGATCACGTGGATCACGCCGTTCGAGGCCTCGATGTCGGCCTTGATGACGGTGGCGCCATCGACCTTCACGCCGCTCGACGTGTCGATCGTCAGCTCCGCGCCGTTGACGGTCTTCGCCGACTTCAGGCCGCCGACGTCCTTCGCCATGACCTTGCCCGCGACCACGTGGTAGGTGAGCACCGCGGTCAGCTTGGCCTTGTCGGCGAGCAGCGCGTCGAGGTCGGCCTTGGGCACCTTCGCGAAGGCCTCGTCGGTCGGCGCGAACACCGTGAACGGCCCGTCGCCCTTCAGCGTGTCGACGAGCCCGGCGGCCTCGAGCGCGGTCACCAGGGTCTTGAACGACCCGGCCGCCACCGCGACGTCGACGATGGTCCCGGCGGCGACCGGCGCGGGCTCGGTCTTGGCCGGCTCGGGCGTCTTGGCCGGCTCGGCGGTCTTGGCCGGCTCGGCGGTCTTGGCCGGCTCGGTGGGCTTGGCCGACTTGGCGGCGGGCTCGGCGGACTTGTCCTCCTCCTTCTTGCAAGCGGAGAGGGCGAACACGAGAGAGACGAAGATCGACAGGGTGCGCATGGTGATTCCTCGCCGCCTTCGAGGCTCCCGGCCGCCCCGAGGTTACGCGCGAGGCCCTGCTACGGTGACCGGGTGCCCACGCCGCAGCTCCGTCACCTGATCGGCAGCAAGTGGACGCGCCTCGACGGCGCGTGGTCGTTCGTCCACTGGGAGGTCGTCGCGCGCGACGGGGACGACGCGCTGCTCGTCGCCGTCCTCGATCGCGGCTGCCGTGAACGCGTGCCCTGGCGCGCGCTCGGCGACCGCGCCGCGTGGGCGCCGGGCTGGCGGCTCAGGGCCTGTCCGTCGACATGAGCGCCTTCATCGAAGGCCGGTCGCGCTGCCCGATCTGCGCCGCGGTCAGCAGCGCGTCGCACGCGTCGAGGTCGCCGATCCATCCTGCGCGGCCTGGGATGTCGAGCGCGACCAACGCGTACGGCGCGTACAATGGCAGGGGTGGCCGGATCCTCCGCTGATGAGCCGCTCGACGAAGGGCTGGTCGCGCTGTTGCGCCGCGACGGGCGTTACCAGCCCCTTCGGCGCCTCGGCGCCGGCGCGTTCGGCTCGGTGTACGAGGTGCTCGACCGCGACCTCGACGCGGTGGTCGCGCTGAAGCTCCTCGACCGGACCGACCCAGGCTCGGTCTACCGCTTCAAGCAGGAGTTCCGTGAGCTCGCCGAGATGAGTCACCCCAACCTGGCGCGCCTCCACGAGCTGACCGCGCGGGACGAGCGCTGGTTCTTCACGATGGAGCTGGTCGAGGGGGAGAACTTCCTGGCGTACGTGCGCGGAGCTGTCGCACCGGTCGCCGCCGCGGTGCATCAGGACTCGACCGTCAGCCTCCCTTCGGACCGGGCGCCCCCCACCGAGGCCACGGCGGCGGCCGGCCCCGCCCCCGACGCCGACACCGTGGCCCAGCGCATGAGCCTGCACGCGCGCGGCACGCCGCTGTCGCCGGACGGACTGACCCGCCTGCGCGCCACCCTGCCGCAACTGGTCGCCGCGGTCCGCGCGCTGCACGCCGCCGGCAAGCTCCACCGCGACCTCAAGCCGTCGAACGTCCGGGTGACCGCCGACGGCCGCGTCGTGGTGCTCGACTTCGGGCTGGTGCTGCCGCTGCGGCGTGACGAGACCCGGTCCGCCCCCGCCGAGGCCGCCGGGACCCCCGCGTACATGGCGCCGGAGCAGGCGACCGGCGATCCGATCGACGAGGCCGCCGACTGGTACGCGGTCGGCGTCATGCTCTACGAGGCCCTCACCGGGACGCGCCCGTTCGGCCAGGTCGCGCGCGACAGCAGGATGGCGCTCAAGCAGCACGTCGACGGTCCGGCGCCCGGCGACTTCGTCGACGGCGTCCCCGACGACCTCGACCGGCTGTGCGCGGCGCTGCTGCGGGCCGAGCCTCGGCGCCGCCCGCGCGGCGACACGCTCGCGCGCGGCGCCGGCATCGCGCCGCGGTCGCCCGCGCCGGCCATCGACCACGCCGCGCTCGTCGGTCGCCAGGACGAGCTCGCGCGCTTGCTCGCCGCGTTCGAGGCCGTGCAGCGCGGTCACACCGCGCTGGCCTGGGTCCGGGGACCGTCGGGCATCGGCAAGAGCCGGCTGCTCGACGAGCTGGTGGCGCGCATCCGTGGCCGCGCCCCGGACGCGGTCGTGCTGCGCGGCCGGTGCCTGCAGCAGGAGACCGTTCCGTACCAGGGCTTCGACGCGGTGGTCGACGAGCTGTCACGTTTGCTGGTCGCGCTCCCTGCCGCCGAGGCCGCCGCGTACCTGCCGCGCGACGTCGTCGGCCTGTGCCGGCTGTTCCCGGTGATGGCGCAGCTCCCGGCCGCCGCCGCGGCGCGCAGCACCGCGCTGCTCGACCAGATCGAGGCGCGCCGGCGCGCGTTCGGCGCGCTCGCCGAGCTGCTGGGACGGATCGCGGTCCATCGCCCGGTGGTGGTCATCGTCGACGATCTCCAGTGGGGCGACGACGACGGCGCCGCGCTCCTGCTCGAGCTGCTCCGCCCGGGCACCACCGCGCCGCGCGGGCTCGACACGCCGCCGCTGCTGTTCGTCGGCGCCTACCGCGAGGATCAGGGCGACATCGGGCCGCTGCTGCGGCGCGTGCGCCCGAGCTGCGCGCGCATGCCCGCCGACGTGCACGTCGAGGAGGTCGAGCTGACGCCGCTCGGCGGCGCCGACGCGCTGGCGCTGGCGCGGCTCGTGGTCACCGACGACGACCACGCCGCGGCGCTGATCCGCGACGCCGAGGGCAGCCCGTTCCTCATCTGCGAGCTGGCGCGGCTCGGCGCGACGCGGACGCCGGGCCTGCCGCTGGTGGCGGCGCTCGCCCAGCGCACCGCCGCGCTCGACCTGCCGGCCCGCCGCCTGCTCGAGGCGATCGCGGTGGCCGGGCGCCCGCTGCCCCGCGCGATCGCGCTGCGCGCCGCCGACGCCGGCGAGGCCGCGCTGACCGCGCTGGCCGAGATCCGGGCAGGGCACCTGGTCCGGGTCGGCGGCGGCGGCGAGCTCGAGCCCTACCACGACCGCATTCGCGTGGCGCTGCTCGCGGGCATCACGCCGGCGAACCGGCTCGCCCTCCATCGTCGCCTCGCCGAGCTGACCGCCGCCGATCGGGACGCGCTGCCCGAGCACCTCGCCTGGCACCTCGCCGAGGCCGGCGAGCCGGAGCGTGCGGCGCCCTACGCGCTCGAGGCCGCCCGCCGCGCCGACGCGGCGCTGGCGTTCGATCGGGCCGCGACCCACTACCGACACGCGCTGGACCTCGGTCGCTGGACCGCCGCCGAGCGCGAGCAACTCGAGCGCGCGTGCGGCGAGGCGCACAGCCTGGCCGGTCGCGGCGTCGACGCGGCGCGCGCGTTCCTGCGCGCCGCGCGGCTCGCCACCGGCGACGACGCGCTCGAGGCCCGCCGCCGAGCCGCCGAGCAGCTCTTGCTGTCGGGGCGGATCCAGCGCGGCCTCGTGGTCATGCGCTCGGTGCTGCGCGAGGTCGGCCTGGCGCTGCCCCGCTCGCGCCGTGGCGCCACGCTCGAGCTGATCTGGTCGACCGCGCGCCTGCGCCTGCGTGGCCGGCGCCTCCGCGCCCGCGCGCCGGAGCGCGTGCCACCGCTGCTGCGGCGTCGGCAAGCGGTGTGCTGGACCGTCGGCCACGGCCTCGCCGGCGTCGCGCCGGTCGACAGCTTGCTGTTCATCACCCGCGCCGCGCTGCTCGCGCTGGACGCCGGCGACCCCGCGCGCGCGTCGGTCGCGATCGCGCTCCACACCTGCCTGCTCTCGGCGGTCTCGACCGCCGACGTCGAACCCGCCCTGCGCGACGCCGAGGCGCTGGCCGCGCAGTCCGGCGACCCCTACGCCATCCACCTCGTCGACGGGACGCGCGGCGCCGCGGCCTACTTCAACGGGGACCTGCGCCGCACGATCACGCTGTGCGACCGCACCGAGGAGCGCTTGCGCGAGCACTGCCGCGGCGTGGCGTTCGAGATCATGACGATGCAGTCGCTGGCCGACTTCGCGCGCGCCTGGTCCGGCGAATGGGCCGAGGCGGCGATCCGGATCGAGCGCCAGGGCCGCGAGGCCGAGGAGCGCGGCGATCTCTACGGCGCCGCCACGCTGCACGTCGCGATCGGCTGGGTCCGCCACCTCAGCGCCGACGACCCGGACGCCGCCGAGGCGATGGTCGACGACTACCTGGCCCGCTGGGGCCGCAGCGCGACCCACTACCAGCACTTCTACGAGGTCCTCAACCGCGGCCGCGCCTGGGTCTACCGTGGCGAGCCCGAGCGCGCGCTGCAGCTGCTCGACGCGCGCTGGGCCGAGCTGCGCCGCGCCGGGCACTTCCGCGTCCGCGTCACCTGGGCGCTGAGCCTGATGCTGCGGCTCGAGAGCCTGATCGCCACCGCGCACCTGCGGCCGGACCGGCGCGCCGAGCTGCTGGCTCGCGCCGACCGCGATCTCCGCGCGCTGGCCCGGGTCCGCTTTCTCGGCGCCGGTGCCGGGGCGACCAACCTGCGTGGCTTCTGGCACTGGGCGCGCGGCGATCTCGACGCCGCCGCCACCACGCTGCGCGGGATCCTGCCGGCGCTCGACGAGCTCGGCTGGGGGCTCTACGCCGCCTCGACCCGGCTCATGCTGGGTCGCCTGCTGGGCGGCAGCGAGGGGGCCGCGCTGATCGCCGACGGCGAGCGCGCGTTCCGCGCCCAGGGCGCGCGCAACCCGCTCCGCCTCGCCAAGCTCCACGCACCCGGGCCCGTGGACGAGGGCTCCACCCGGCTCCTCACCGGCTGACCCGCGTCGCCGGGTCGAGCGTCGCGACCGCCGCTCGAGCAGCAGGACGTGCGCGTGCTGGCCGAGCGGTCACGCACAGCGCGACCGCGTCACCGGTGGGGAACGTGGTTCCAGCTTCAGGCGGCGAGCAGCGCCGCGGCGGCGAGCGCGAAGACGCTCAGGCCGAAGAGCGAGGCGCGGAGCAAGAGGCGCTCGGCGGTGGCGGGCTGCGCGGGGACCTCGCCCGACGCAACCGGGAAGGTGGTGGCGAAGGCGAACCTGGCGGGGAATGGCGTCTTCATGGGAGCAACCATGTGCAGCCGTCATGCCGGATGCGAGGCGCGTGAAATCGGGCGATTGCCGGGCCGGCACGCGCGTACGTCACGACTCGTTACCGCGGGGGCGGCGCGCGAGTAACGGGGCGTTACCCGCCGCTCGATCTCCACGAACGGCCGCGACGAGCGGCACCAACCAGGGTCGTGCGGCGCTGTCCATGGGCCTCGCATCCAGCCGGCGTGCGCGCCGCCGCGATGTGTCGCTGTGTCGCTCGCCGCCGCGGGCGACCGACACGCGAGCGACACAGCGCGCGCGGCGGATCGCGCCAGATCGGCGCCACGTAGCCCGCGCCGCTGGCACTCGCCTTGCGAACGGCGGTCGCGAATGAAGCCCTCATCCACGCCCCGCGGCCGGCCGCGTACACCCTCCCGCTCCACCCTCGCCTCCGCCCTCGCGCTGTCCCTCGGGGTCGTCGCGTGCGTCGCCGACGACGAGCCCGAGGTGTCTGCCATCGAGAGCGAGGTCCTCCTCGAGAAGGAAGGCGTGTTCTACGACGTCGAGCTCGCGCCCACCGGACCGCGCGCGCTGGCAATGCAGGCCGAGGCGGTGACCGTGGACAACCTGCAGCTCGGGACCATCGTCGTCCAGGAGCCCGGCGACACCAGCTCGAACCCCGCGACGCGGACGGTGCCGTACCTCGGCAGCTGCGGGCTCACGTTCGTGTCCGAGCACTATGCGATCACGGCGGGCCACTGCCTCACGCAGGCGAACCCCGACCTGCCGGTCGAGGTCCGGGTGATCCGCCCGCAGCGCAACTTCAACTGGCAGAGCACGACGACGATCTCGGGGACGTTCCCCCACTTCAAGCACCACTGGGAGAACGGCACGGCGGCGAACCACAGCCGCTACGGCTCCAGGACGTACAGCTGCTCGCTGAAGGTGCGCTGCTACATCGACCCGAGCCGCAACGTCGCGCACCACAACTGCAACATCGGCAAGGACGACGTCGGCTTCGCCGCGACGAGCGACCAGGACGCGGCCGATCGCTCGGACATCGCGCTGGTCTACTGCGCCGAGCCGCTCGGCCGGCGCTACGGAACCGTCGACGTCGCGGAGCAAGACCTCGCCGGCACCGAGCTCGTCATGCCGTGGTTCCACGAGGTCTACGCGCGCCCGACCGCCGGGGCCAGCGCCCAGCAGTTCCAGCAGCACTACGTGGCGCTGGAGAACAGCTACCCCGCCAAGGCGAACAACTACCACTACGTCGGCGGCCCCGACCTCAACCAGCTCCTGCCGCTGATCTCCGCCGAGGCGGGGATCTGGCAGCGCAGCGGGAGCGGCGACCCCGGCACGAGACGGTTCGTCGACACGAACCTGCAGGGCTGCCACGGCACCTCGGGGAGCGGCGTGATGCAGATCCACCCCGACTCCGGCATGCCGGAGCTCGTCGGCGTCGCGGCGCGCGGCGTCAGCTCCCCGCTGCTGTGCGGCGCCTCCGCCGGCGACAGCCTGTCGTACACGAACATCGGCATGGCGCAGTACCTCATGCGCGACGAGGTCTCCGACTGCGAGGCCGGGCGGTTCGCGAACAGCGTCTTCTTCGGGCTGTTCTGCGATCGCACGTGGCTCGACAAGATCCGCAGCTTCCACATCAACTGGCAGATCATCTCGCCGGTGTGCCTGAGCTGCCCGCCGTGGGTGCAGCCCGTGCGCGAGCGGACCGCGATCTTCGCGTCGAGCGAGCGCTTCGAGGTGCCGTTCGTCAAGCCCGCCTCGGGCAAGCGCTACCGCGCATCGGCGCGCGTCATGACCAACACGCCGGGCGCCACCGTGAAGCTGTGGCTGGGCTCGCGCCTGCTGGCGACGCACACGATGGGCGCGGCGGGCACCGAGGCGCTCGCCGAGGGCGTGGACGCGGTGATGCTGTCGGCCAGCTTCGTCGCCGATGCCGAGACCACCGGCGCGCTGGCGGTGACGACCGAGGCGCCCCCCGGCAGTCCGCTGCCCGAGGGGCCGAACTCCGGAGGGCTCACCGGCGTCGACGAGATGGTGCTCGTGCCCGACGCCACGGTCGACGTGTTCGCGGACGCGGCCGGCCGCCTCGGCGTCGGGCTCCACTCGCTCCAGAACCCGGCGGCGCCGATCGTCTCGATGCGGTTCGTCGGCGACGGAAAGGAGGGCTACGCGGCGCTCCTGCACCCGGGTGAGCGCATGATCGTGTCGCGCCAGGCGCTGGTCGCGGGCCGCTCCCTCGTGCTGTCGCTGGTCGGCACGGGCAACTCCGCGCTCACGTGCGGGCTGCTCATGCGCGACGGCTCGCAGCGCACCGTGCCGTGCCGCGCCGACGGCGTGGCCGTGCTGCTCACGCCGCCCGCCAGCTCGCACCCGATGGCGTACTACGTCGACAACCCGAGCTCGGGCTCGAGCGTTCTGATCGACGAGATCGCCGCCCACTCGACGCGTGGCGCGTGCGCGCTGCTCGCCGACGACACCACGCCGCTGGTGCCGGATCACGACACGTTCGCGTTCCAGGGACAGGCCGGCCAGCGCGTGACCGCGACGCTGGTCACGGGCAACGGCCTCGCGGCGCCGGGCACCGCCGTCCTGCGCGTCGCCTCGAACCCGCTGATCACGCTGCCGATGGGCTCCGACGACGGCACGCTGCCCGGCAAGGTGACCGTCACCCTGCCCACGACGGGCGAGTACTACCTCGGCGTCGTCGAAGGCACGTGGTCCGGCTACAAGGGCGAGTACTGCGTCAGCGTGTCGGGCCCGGACGGCGAGCTCGCGGTGCGCCGCGACCTGTTCCACGAGTAGGGCGCGGGCTCGGCGCCGAGCCCGCCGAGGTGCGCGTCTGCGATTGCGGCGCGGGCAGCCTGCTCATGGGGTGGTCGGCGCCGACGTGGACCTCTCGCAGTCCTGGTTGCGGCACGGCGAGACCCGACCGGCGGACCTCCACTGCGAGTACGCTCGCCGGCGTGAAGCGCCTCGCCCTCGCCCTCGTCCTCGTCGTCCTGCTCGCCGCGTGTGGCTCGAAGAACACCGAACAATCCTTCCGCGAGGGGATGGCGCTGATCTGCAAGGTCGGTGAGGACCCCGATCTCGCGCACGCGAACCCCGTCGAGCGGCAGGCGGCGATGAGCCGGTGGCTCGACGAGCGCGTCACCAACGCGCGGGCACGCAAGGTGATCGCGGCGGTCGGGGAGGCGAATCCGCAGGACCGCGCTCGCCTGATCCGCGAGGCGGCCGGCGAGGCGGGCGTGACCGACTGTCCGATCGTCGCCGAGGCGGCGCCGGGCGCGGGCCTCGAGCTGCCGACGGTGCCCGGCGACGTCGCGCTGGCCGAGGTGCCCGAGGGCGTCACCATGGTGATCACGGCGACCGCGATCGTCGTCGAGGGCGAGCAGATCGTCGCGGTGCGCGACGGCGCGGTCGACCCGTCGGAGCTCGACGGCGGGGCGCGCGGCATGAAGGTGACGAGGCTCGAGAAGTTCGCGGGCGCGCTCGCGGCGCAGGACCCGGGGCCGATGCTCGTCGCCGTCGCGCCGGGGACGCCGTATCGCGTGTTGATGCAGGCGCTCTACTCGGTGAAGGGGTCGTACCAGGCGCTCCACGTCCTGGCGCGCGCCGGCGATGCGCTGGGCGCCGTCTCCCTCACGCTCCCCACGGCGCCGCTGGCCAGCGGCGTGCTGGCCCCCGCGCCCGACGCCGAGCCGCCGGTGCAGATGGTCCTCGCGATCACGCAGCGCCACGCGCTGCTGTGGTCGCTGAGCGGCACGGAGGGCACGCTCCGGCAGCCCGCGTTGACGGTGGCGCCCGACGACGTCACGCGCGTGCGCGCGGCGCTCGCCGACATCGCGAAGCGGCGCTGGGAGGGCCGCGCGCGGCCCGACGAGGACCGCCGCATCGTCGTGATGGCCGACGCGACGCAGCCGGCGGCGATCGTCGTCCCGATGATGGCGGCAGCGCGCGAGTCGTTCCCGGACGTCGTACTCAGCACCGGCTTCGAGTAGGCCGGCCCGGGGACCGGGCGTGCGATCTGGCCATCGCACAGGATGACCGAACCGAGCCGCCCGCGCCCCGAACCCGCGGCGCGCGGGAACGCACACGCCGGGGAGATGGTGCGAGAGAGGGGACTTGAACCCCTACGGGTGTTGCCCACGGGCACCTCAATCCCGTCGAAGCTCTGCAGTCTCGCGACGTTGCGCGCAGAAGTGTTTCCCAGGAAGCCGATTTCCCCTGCGCGCACGCGAGGTTGTGGAGTTCCCCGGGGTCTGGGCGCGTCCGGTCGCGGCCCTTTCGCACACGGGAACGACCTTCCCGCTCCCGTGCGCCCGCCCGCTGCGATCGCCGGGGCGAGTCGCCACGCTCGACGCTCGACGACCACCTCCCGCCGGAGCGCGCGCCATGGCGATGTCGCTCCCGCGAGTTCTGGGAGGAGCGCGCCGACCGCATCGCGCGTGAGGTCGGCGCGTACGTCCGCAGCGTCCTCGACTCCGACGAGGTGCTCTCGATGCTGCGCACGGCCCAGGCCGTGGCGACGCACCTCGAGAAGTTCCCGCGCGAGCGCGCGGTCACCGCATGCCTGCGCGCCCGGCACTACGGCAGCACGAGCTACGGCGCGATCAAGAACAGCCTGCGCCAGGGCCTCGCATTGCAGCCACCGCCGGCGGCGCCGACGAGCCGCCAGGGCACCGAGCAGAGCCGGCGATCGAACGCGACGTGGCTGTCGCGATGGACCTGCGCCTGTTACAAGAGCACGGGCTCGTACCGACGAGGCGGCAGCGGCAGGAGGGACTCGAACTCGGTGACGAACAGATCGGCCGGGCGACGGTGCGTCGTGCCGTGCACGCGCTGGTTCGCGATCTCGTCGACCCAACGCGCGAGCGACTTGCGTGTCTCGTCGGCGTCGTCGCTGTCGCGCCCGACGAAGAAGTTCCGCTTGACGTACTTGACCCCCGACTCGACCTTCCCCCTCTCCTCAGGCGCGTAGATCGGCGCGGGGTCGACCTTGCAGCCGTAGAACCGCGCGAGCTCGCGGTAGCGGGCCTTCGAGCGCCTCGGCACCCACCGCGACGTCTTCGCGCTGCCGGTCGAGCAGCTCACGCCGGCGGCGTTCAAGCGTTCGCGCCGCTGAGCGCGAGCGCCACGCCGTCGCGCCTGTGGCACGACCGGCTGCCGGGGTCTCCCGGCGTCGCTGATCGGTCACGGTGCGCGTGTGCTTCAGTCGAATGGATTGGGCACCTTGGAACATTCAGACGTTCCGGCTGTGCAGACCACGATCTCCGTCCACGTACCATCGAGCAGACGAACGGGTGTTGCTACCGAGTAGGCATGAACGCCCGCTCTCAACCCGTCGGGAAACTGCTGACTTCGCGCGCACGGGGCACTTGACCACGCAACCACCTCCTGGTGGACGCCGTAGAGCGTGAACGACGTCCTACCGGAGACAATCTCGTCACTTGTGATCTGCCCGTCTGCGTCAGGATCCATTGAGAGAACCACGGCAGCCACCGCAAATGCGCCAGTCCCGTCACAGGGTGACTCGAACTGGTGGGTGACAGACGGGGGCAGTACCGCGATGCGAAGCACCGTCGCGTCGTCACCGGCGGACCACGGGACATCGTATCCGATCTCATACTGCTCACCATCTACAGGCAACCAGGCCACCACCAGCCTGCCCTCGGAAACCTGTGTCGAGGGCGTGAGCGGCGTGACCGAGAAACACAGCAGGCCATCAGCGCACACTCGGCCGGCGGCATCGATGGCGTCCGCGTCCGCGGCATCCAACGTCTGGCTTGCATCCGGCGCGAGTTGGGACGGGTCTCCGCATGCCAAGCCGGCACCTAGAACACAGCCAGTCAACGCATACACCAGAGCCACGGAGACTGCCACGCGAGAGTCATCACATCCGGCTTCTGCTCTCAAGGCTGCTACATCTCGTCGATTCACGGCACGTCCTCAACACTCGATCGGATAGGTCAAGCGCAGCGACAGGTCATCGTAGGAGCGAGATGGATCGAAACACCCGCTCATTAGGCTCATCGGATCTCTTGTACCTTTGAGCGGCCCATCGACAGCACCGCCTGCCTCCACAGTACAGTGCAGCTCCATGTGAACGTGAACGACGCCTCCAGAACGACGAAAAAGCGCGACGCTCCCCAGTCGCTGGCCGCGAGTCACCCGCTGGCCGACTGCAACGCCCACCTTGCCGAGGTGGGCGTACTTCGTTCGACAGTCGTGCCCCGGATGGTCAAGCCAAACTCGCCATCCGGCGTCCGCTGTGAACGTGACGCCGGTGACGATGCCGGGTGCAGAAGCAACTACGCCATCCCCGATCGACATCTTCCCGAAGTCCACACCACGATGGGGTGACGGGCGAAACCGCACGTAGTCACCTCGTCCCCTTGCGTTCCCAACACGCGATCCGTACGGCGATAGCACCGGGCTGCACGAGACAGCGATCGCGAGGTAGAGCGGGATGAGTGAACGGCGCGGAGTCATCAGTCCCCAGTGATGCTGTTCACAACCCAATGCCAATGTCCCCACGGCGTCGCCTGCCCTGTGTCAGACGGGCTCGTGTAGCATTGCCGAATACAACGCTGATAGAAGGCTGCAGCCAACTCGGCACACTCGTACGGCGAATGGAGGCCGTCGTTCAGGCAGAACTGCAGTCCAACGTCCATCGGGCCGAGACACTGGCGAACACAGTGCGGCGGTGGCCGAGGGTTGTCAACGCCACCTTCATTGCAGATGCTTCCGGGCGGCGCCCCCGGACGATTGCAGTTGGGGTTTTCCGGATCGGGGTCGGCACCTTGATCGTCACCGGATGGATCATCCGGTGGCAATGGCTCGCCAATGTCACAACCTCCCGGGTCCCACCAACCACCGTTCCATTCCGCGTCTGCACACGCAGAACCGGCCAACGTGCCGTCCCAGACACTTCCTCCGAACATGCTTGAATCGTCGATTACGCAGGTCCCTTCGAAGTTCTGAGAGTACCCTTGGCAGCACGGTCCACCTGGCTTGTTGCAAGCTTCGCCGTCCTCTGCCAGCACCTCGGTGTAGTCACTTGGCCTAGCGTAGCCGCCGGCGGTGGGCCCTCGTTGAAACATCGTGCGACTCGCGACCGGGACGAAGGTCGTGGCCGTGAGTGAATCCTCGACACGCCGCGCGGAGGATGCCGAGGCCAGCAATGGAGGTCGCAACCCACTGGCTGAGCCATTCAGCGAAGTCGTTTCACCGTCGTAGTAGCGGAAGCTGCCACGCTCACGGAGCGGCTGGAAGATTGCCACACCCAGAACAACCTCATCCCAGCCGAATGCATCGTCATTTAGCGCCCACTGGCGCGCAGTGTAGCCGGATGTCGGCCACGACCATGCCTCGAGCACACGGTCAGACTCGTCGCTGTGGAGGAACCGCCTCGTCGTCGTCACCGCTGGGTAGTCGATCTGCCAGTACGCGATCGCGCGACGGCCGACCCAGTAGAACTGGTAGATCGAGTACGTCGACGGGGATGAGATGTTCGGCGTGTGCTTGACCTCGATCAGCCTGTCCTCGAGGTCGTAGTAGAAGAACCACTGCGCCTCGGAGCCGCCGGCGCTGTAGCTCTTGAACACGCGGCGCCCCTTGTGGTCGTAGGCGTTGGTCAGGGTGTACGTCTGCCAGGACGGCCAGACGTAGCGCTTGCCGGTGATCTGCCGGACGTTCGAGCGACCGTCGTACGTGTACGTCCGCTCGTCGTTCGAGTACGCGTTGGAGTCGTCGCCGGTGCGGTTCCCGCGATCGTCCCAGGTGAACGTCGTCGTCCCGGTCGACGGCGAGGTCGTCATCGAGGCGATCTGGTCCTTCCCCGAGGCCAGCGTGAACGTGTACGTGTACGTGCCGTAAGACGGGTGGCGGTGCAGGATCTGCGTCCGGTCGTTGCTCGCCGTGTAGGGCGGGCTGCCGTTGATGTTTGACTTGAGGTTCGTCCCCGACGTCGGGCACGAGCCGCTCACGGCCGCGTCGCACAGCAGCCGGTCCTGCCAGTCGTAGGTGAAGTACGCGTCCTGTACGCCCGTCGCCGCGGAGGAGTAGTCGCGCACGGTCGTGCGCCCCTTGGCGTCCTCGGAGTAGACGATCTGGAACAGGTCCGCGCCCAGCATGTCCTCGTAGAGGACGCTGGCGGGCCGGTAGGCCGCGTTCCACGTCAGCTTCGCATCGACCTTGATGTTGACGTTCGTGAGGTTCTGCTGGCGATAGCTGGAGACGGGACCGAACGGCAGCCACTTGAACGACGAGGCGACCGTCGTGCCCGACCGGGTCAGGCTCGAGACCTTGTCGCGGTCCGAGTTGTCCGTGCTGCCGAACACCCAGGACATGTACGTCCCGCTCGGCGCGGTGACCTTGGTGTTGTTGCCGTTCTTGTCCCACTCGTAGCTCTGCGCCGCGACGCGCCCGGAGTCGTCGCGCAGGTACTCCTGCTCGACCCGGCCCGCGGCGTCGTACGAGTAGAACACCTCCTGGTCGAGCGTCTTGTCGCCGTAGCTGGCGTTGCACAGCAGCGTCGAGCGCACGTAGGCCAGACGACCCGCCTGCCGCGCACAGGTTGCACCTCCCGGGCAGCTCACCGGCGGGGTGTCGTAGCCGTACTCGATGTCGACCGGCTGCCCGACGCCGCAGTTCTCCGTCCCATAGTCGGCCGTGAGCATCCGGCCGAGGTGATCGTAGGTGAACGCGTGCGACACCTCGCCGGCGGTCCCGTCCGCCTCGACCATCGTCACGACGCGGCCGGCGGCGTCCTGGACGTACAACGTCGTGCCCGAGTCAGGGCTGACCACCTTGACCTTGCGCCCGAGGTCGTCCCAGGTCGTCGTGATCGACTTCGCGTCGTCGTCCTCGACCTGGCGCGGGCGCCCGAGCTGTGCTGCGTAGGAGGTGTCCCACTCGTCGTACGTGCTCGCCGTCTTGTAGCGCCGCAGCGCGTCCTCGCGGTCGAGCGTGTCCCACAGCCAGGCGGTCTTCCCGAGGCCGTTCTCGTGGTCCACCTGCGACAGCTTGCCGTCGCTGCCGTACGTGAACGCCTTCCAGTACGACTTGTTGACCGGGTTGATGTCCTGCGCGAGCTGCATCCCGTCGGTGTACGCGTACTCGAGCTCGCGCTTGATGTTCCCGGCCGCGTCCAGGTACTTGATCGACTGCACCACGTCGCCCGACGTCGCGTAGTTGTACTGGATCGTGTCGCCCGACGAGACCGCGTTGCAGTCGTCGCGCTCCTTGATCTTCCAGATCCGCCCGCGCGTGTCGTACTCGCGGTGCTCGCAGTTCCCGATCGGTCGCTGTGTCCGGGTCAGCCGCAGCGCGGAGTCGTAGGTGTACGTCGTCACCAGGTCCGTGCCGTCGACCGTGCCGCACGACGTCTGCCCCGCCATCGCCACCCGCGTCTCGGTCAGCGCGCCGCGGCCGGCGTCGTAGGTCGAGCACGTGTACGTCCCGTCAGGATCCTGCTGGCTCGTCGCCGTGCCCCAGATGCCGTACTCGGCGAGCGTGGTCACGACGTAGCTGGACGAGTCCTTCTTCCGCTTGATCTCCTTGCGGTAGCCGTCCTTGAGGACGTCGGTCGAGCTCCAGTACGTGTAGTCCGTCACGTCGTGGCTCCCGGACAGCGGGCCGTCGACCTGCGTCAACCGGCCGTAGGCGTCGTACGAGTACGACGTCGTGTACGAGTATGAGACGGTAGCTCCCGTGGCGTCCAGCGTGAACCCCTGGTCGTTCCGGGTCGCGACCTGGCCGCCGGCCGTGTACGTGTAGATCGACCGCGTGCAGTCGGTGGTGTTGCTGGCGTCGCAGCTCACCGACGGCTGGAACGCCTTGAGCTCGCTGAGGCGCCGGGTCTCGGTGACGCGCCCGGGGAAGTTGCTGTCCCCGTAGAAGAACCAGGTCTTGTGACCGCCGGCGTTCGTGGGATCCGAGTCCGTGTCGCCCCGCGCCATCAGCGTCACCATGCCGTCGCTGTTGCGCTGGTAGCTCGTCCAGGTCCCGTCGGCCTGCTCGGTCCCGGCCAGGTCGGGCGTCGAGCCCCAGTCGTACTCGGTCGTCGGTGCGCACGCGCCGGTGCAGCCCCCGGAACCTCCGCCGCCACCCGAGATCGCGGCGACGGTGTCGATGAGATCCTCGTCCGGCGAGGTGGTCGTGACGCACCGGGCCGCGCGGTAGCAGACGCCCGTGTTCGCGGCGGCCGGGTTGGTCTCGCCCGCGCACACGTAGTCCGAGCCGCAGTCTGCGTCGTCGTCACATGCGGTCGCGCTCGCCCGGTTGAACCCGATGACGAGCCCGCCCGAGCAGTCCGCGCGTGCGCCGCTGTAGTCGAACCCGATCTCGCCGGCCTCGGTCGTCGCCCTGACGACCTTGCCTGACGCGCCCGACAGGTACTGGTACGCGATCAGGTCGTTGCTCCCCGCGTCGAGCACCTTGGTGAGGTAGCCGCTCGTGTACTGCATCGTCTGCACCGACGAGCCACCGATCGACACCGCCGTCGGGTTGCCGCTCGTGTACGTGATGGCCACGGTCACGCGCGTCGTCGGCGTGCCCCCGTCCACGGTCTGGTAGTCGACCGAGGTCACGACCGAGCCCGTGTACCCGAACAGCAGCCGCTTCTTGCCGCTCGCATCGACGACCTTGTCCACCAGGCCGCTGCCGTTGTAGCTCACGGACAGCTTGTTGCCGACGCTGTCCTTGATCCCGGTCAGCTTGCCCGTCGGCGACGACCAGTCGTACTCGAGCACCTCACCGGTGAGGCTCCGCAGCTCCCAGCCGTACGGCGTGCTGGTCGACTGGCGCAGGTAGTCGGCGTGGAAGCCTTCCTGCGGCGTGTAGTAGTCGTGTCCGCCGCTCGTCGAGCTGTACTGGAACAGCACGTCGCGTCCATCCGGCAGGTGCACGATGACCTGGTCCGGGTTCGGCGTCGTGTTCTTGTCCAGCCACGACATGTACTCGTGACCCCAGTGCGGCCCCATCGACGTCCGGTACGCCGGCGCGCCGCCGCCGGGCTCGTACTGGCTGACGTAGAACCGCTGGAACGTCAGCGATGGTCCGTACGGCGTGGCGATGTTGAGGTCCTGCGGCAGCCGGTACGTCACGTTGCCGCTCTTCGGCGCGATCTGCCCGGTCTGCGAGCAGTCCAGCGGCGACTCGCAGACGCCGGTCACGGCGGCCGGGTTGCAGCCCTCGTCCGCCATCAGATCGCTGTCGTTGTCCACGCCGTCGCCGCAGGTCTCCGCGGCGCGCGCGGCGTGCGGGCTCGCGGCGATCCAGACGATCGCGACGGCGCTGGTGAGCAAGGCGCGGGTGCGGCGCATGATCAGACCTCCTCCCGGAGCGACGCGACCGCGACCTCGACGACGCGGTCGTCGCGCTGCTCGCCGGCCGGCGCGGTGTCGATGACATGGAAGACGTGCTCGTCGCCGACGACGACGGTGTGGGTCCGCGCGTAGCGGCGATCGAACCCGGGGGGCACGAACGTCAGCGAGAACGACACGCCCGGCACGTCGCCGTCGAGCGAGCGCTCGCGCTGGACCTCCGCGCCGGGCAGCCCGCGGACGACCGTCCGCGTCGCGCGCAGGACCTTGCGCGCCGGCGTGCTCGGCTCGCGTGGCACAGCCCGGACCACCAGCGTCCGTCGCGAGTCGGCGCCGGGCGTGAAGATCACCGCGCCGCGATCCCGCGTCGAGGTCCAGCCCGCCGGCACCTCGACGGAGAACCCGTCCTGCGGGTCGACGTAGCGCTCCGTCGGTGGGGCCTCCGGCTCCGCGGCGCAACCGGCGAGCATCAGCGCCCCGGTGATCATCGTGAGCGCGAGCGCGCGTGAGCGCGAGGCACGGGCGGGGCGCGTCATGGCACCACCCCCAGCGTGTCGACGCCCTCCAGCCCGCTCGCCCGCCGCGCCGCCTCCTGCACGCGCATCTCGCTCGTCGTCGCCCCCGCCGCCGAGAACGCGGCGTGGACGTCGGCGCCGTGCTGCGTGTCCGCCCACTCCGCCGTCCGGTCCGCCTCGGCCTTCTCGTCCTCCGTCAGGTCCTCCCACGTCGCCGCGCCCTCGTCGGCGGGGTGCAGCGTGAACGGATCGTGCGGCGGCGGTCCCGGCTCGATCGTCGGGTTGTCCTCGGCGACCTCGGTGACGACCTCCTCGTCCTCTCCCCCGAGATCACCGAGATCGTCAGTCTCCGCTTCCGCGGAGGGGGGGGGGGCATTCGCGATCGACAGCCCCAGCACGAGCGTGAACCCGACAGTCAGCACGTAATAGCGCGACATCGTCCCTCCCTGCGGCGGACCTCGTTCCCTCCGGATCCGAGCCCGCGCTCGTTGTCCACGCGCGATGAGCCCCACCGCGCGATCTGGCCATCGCACAACTCGCGTGCTGTTCGCAACATGACTGATGGACAGCGTGCGCGAAATCCTGCCGCGCGTCGGGTCGCCTCACTCCGCCAGGGTGATTTACGCTCGCCGATGACCCCGCTCGGGTGATGGCCGCTGCTCGGGCGTGCAGCCCAAAGGTCCAGCCGACGATCGTTCGCTTCCACAACATTCGTGCGTGACGGCCGGCCGCGGCGCGGCGGTCGCCGGCTGTCGTAGTGCCGGCGAGGCGCCACGCCGCACGCATCGGCAGCGACGAGACGCCAGCACCTGCGTCGTCGATGCTGCGGCCGCCGCTGGCGCCCCCGGAGCGCGGGTCACACACGCCGCGTGCGTGCAGGCCCAGGTCGCCTCGGGTGGGCGGCTCGCGGTGCCGCAGCCGCCCAACGAGGTTGGAGTCACGCTCGACGCCGCGCTCCTCGGTCGGGTGCCGATGAAGGTGCTCATCTGGCTCGGCAGGGCATCATTGTGGCGGCGTCGGCCGCTGTTTGACGGACCGGCGTTGTAAGCACTGAGGACCCTGGCAGCCATCCCGAGAACGCCGTACGAGGTCGAGGCCGATCGAGGGCCCTTCCTTGCCGTGGTCGACACGAACATCGGCCTCGAGTTCTACCTGCGCATCGACATCGACCGTGCTGTCGCGGAGCGGCGTCGTATCGGTTGGAGGGTCGGGAACGCGAGGGGAACGCTCTGGCTTGCAATGGCGCTCGACCACGTTGGTGCCAACACGCTAGGTCTTACAGACGAATTCCGCCGGAAGTACCAGTTCTTGGCGCCACGCGAGGGGCGCCACGCTGGGTGGCCCTCGGCCGTGACCCACTACGTGAAGCCGGCGGTTGCCGGTGGCTGGACGAACGTGACGTCGAACCGGGACGCAGGGCAAACAGGGACGAGCTGCGATCACGTCCTGGTAGCGATGGCGCGCGAACACGGCGTCCCCATTGTGTCGCGAGCTGCTGATGTCCGGCGCTTCGCTCAGAACGCCGGCGTGGACTACTACGAACCGGAAGCGTTCGCTGCCCGGATCGACCTCTCGCTCGACGATGCTCGTAGGCGATTCTTCGAGCGCTTCGATGCGGGGTTGATCCCGTACCTCAACGACAATCTGGGACGAGAAAACGGAGTGGCCCATTTAGGCCGCCGATGCGGCGCCGACGGTCAGGGTGATGTCGACGAGCCGTATTGGGATCGCGCCGCGTCGAGCTCTGCAACCACGCGGTCCACGAGCTCGCCGGGCGCGAGGACGCGTGCATGCGGGCCCCACTCGAGGATCCACGAGACGACAGGTGCGAGGGTGGCGCAGGGAAACGTGAGGCGGACGCGACCGTCGGGGAGGTCGTCGAGGCGCTGGGCGGGGTGCCAGAGGCGGGCGCGGACGTAGGAAGCCCCGGCCTTGGAGAACTCGATGACGACGTCCTGCGCGGCGGCAGGGTCGCCGAGGTGGAGGCCGAAGGCGCCGTGCATGACGGTGGAGAGCTGGAAGTCGGCGGGTGGGGTGAACGGGGCGGCGCGGAGGAACTCGGCGTCGGTGAAGCGCTCGACGGCGAAGACGCCCACGCCGCCCGGCGGGATGGCGCGGCCGTCCTCGGGGCGCTTGAGGCGGCGGCCGACGACGTAGAGGCCGTGCTTGTAGAGGAGCATGGCGAACGGGGCGAGGTGGCCGCGCTGGGCGCGGCCGCGGCCGTCCTGGTAGGCGTAGCGGACGACCTTGCGGGAGAGAACGCCGGTGAGGAGGGCGTCGAGGATGTCCTCCTTGCCCTCGTACGCCTTGGTGCCGCCGTCCGGGACGTAGGCGAAGCGCTCGCCGAAGGTGGCGTGCTCGGCGCGCTCCTCGGGGCTCATGCGCTGCTCGAGCTTGCGCAGGATGCTGCTGACGTCCTCCCAGAGCGGGGTGCCGCGGAGGACGTCGAACATGCTGCGGATGGCGAGCAGGGTGTAGCGCTCGCGGCGCGTGATCGTGACGTTGCTGGTGGTGTGCTCGACGAGGCGCGCGGCGGCGCGGTGGTCGATGCGGACCAGCTCGATCTCGAAGCCGGCGTCCTGGAGGTCGGCGAGGTCTCGGCGGATGGTCTTCTCGCTGACGCCGAGGTCCTCGGCCAGCTCGACGAGCGGGCGTCCGAGCTTGAAGCCGCGCAGCCCGTCGAGGACTCGGAGCGCGCGGGCGACGGCGCCGATCTCACCGCGGCGGTACATGCGTGCTCCTCGGCGCTGGCGAGCCGTGGCGGCCGCGGGTGTGCGAGATCATCGAGCCATGAGCAGCGACGCGCGCGCCGAGTACCGCGAGATCATCGATGCCCTGGTCCACAGCTGTCGCGCGGGCCAGGGGCAGCTCGCTCGTCGTCGTGCGCAAGCGGGCCTGTGGAACCAGAACGCGGACGACAGGCCTGACGAGCTGCCGGACCAGCACGCGTTCAACGTGCTCCTCCGCAAGCTCGACGCCGCGGAGCGCGAGGTGCTCGGGGCGCTGCTCGCGCAGCAGTTCGTGAGCGGCGTGCACGAAGCGCTGGTCGTCCTCCATGCGCGTAACGTGCCGCCACTCGGTGACGCGTATGAGGGCACGCCCTACCACGACTTCGTGGGCCGGCTCGGTGGCTGGGAATGGCCGATCGGCCGGTAGCTCACCGCGGAGGCTTGTGGATCCCTTCCCCGATTGCAATCGCTGCGAAGGTCGTCTGGGGCTTCGGAGGTGCGCGCCCAGGTCCAGTCGCTCTACGAGAAGGCGTGGAGTGACCGAAGTGTGCGCACATGGCCTGCGCCGGGCGCTCGCGACGCTGCCGACCAGTGCGGCGGCGACGCTCCCGCGGTGGCGCTGGCGCTGGCGCACGGAGAGGATTGCCCCGGGTTCCCGCGAAGCCGAGAGCTCCGGCCTCTCAACCGGCTGAAATGAGCGTGCGAGAGAGGGGACTTGAACCCCTACGGGTGTTGCCCACGGGAACCTAAATCCCGCGCGTCTACCAATTTCGCCACTCTCGCGTGGGCGGGTTCTAGCACGGGTCCGCGGCCGTGATACCAGCGGGACATGGGTTCCTCGACTGGTGGGTCCCGGACGACGAGGCCGCGCGGCTGGCGCCGGGGGAGCGAGAGATCGTGCGCACGCTGGCGAACCAGACGGTCTCGGCGTGGCGCGCGATCGGCGGCGAGCTGGTCGTGACCGATCGCAGGGTGATGTTCCGGCCGAACCGGGTCGACAGGGCGCTGGGCGGGCGGGTGTGGGTCGTGCCGCTGGCCGAGCTCGTCGACGTGGCGAAGAAGCCGCCGAACTTCGCGCCGTTCAGCGGCGGGCTGCGCAGCCGGCTGCGGCTGCGCACGCGCGATGGCGTCGACCACCTGTTCGTCGTGAACGGCCTGGGCGCGCTCGTCGCGCGCATCGCGGCCCTGCCGCGCTGACCGGCGAGCCACGTGCGGCGGCGCACGGCCGTGCGACCCGGCGGCGGCGGCGGCATCTCCCGGGTGAACCCATGGAGATCTCGATGCACAAGTCCTGGAAGCTTCGCCTGTTCGGTACGTTCGCGCTGTCGCTCGGCCTGGTCGCGGCCGGGTGTGGAGGGAAGGCCGCGCCCGCGGCGGACCCGGCGCCCGCGCCCGCGGGCGACACGGCGGCGGTCGCCGACGACGGCGAGCGGGTCCACGCGGCGGCGCAGGTGAAGTTCCGCGTGCCGGCGAGCTGGAACGTCGACGAGTCGGACCCGGGCATCCTCACGATGACCTCGCCCGACGATACGGTCGGGCTGTCGCTGCTCGTCGTCGACGCGACCGACCTCGACGCGGCGCTCGCGCAGGTGGCGGCGGGCGTGCTCGACGAGCTGCACGACGTCACGTTCGACGGCGAGGCCGACCTGGTCGAGCTCAACGGCATGCCGGCCGGCTTCGTCGACGGCCACGCGGTCGTCGAGGGCGCGCCGGTCGAGCTCGGCATCGGCGCGGTGCAGACGCCGACGGGCAAGTACCTGCTGATGATCGGCATGGCCGACGAGGGCACGCTGGCGGCGCACGAGCCCGCGGTGATGAGCGTGCTGGAGAGCATCCAGCCGCTGTGACGCTGCGGTAGGCTCGGCGGGATGAGCATCGGGATGCACGTCTCGTCGGGTTTGATCGTCGCCGCGGCGCTCGCGGCTGGCTGTGGCGGCAAGGGCACGGGCACCGGCGCCGCCGGCGGCACGGGCCCCGCGTCGGATCCGGCGCCCGCGCCCACCGCGGCGCTGCCGCCCGGCACCACCGGCTTCCCCGGCCTCGACTGGGGCGATCCCAGCGAGGCGGTCAAGGCGGACTATCCGGCCGCGACCGGCGACGCCGACGGGCTGACGGTGGCGATGGCGCACGCCGGCCGCGACGCGACCGTCTCGTTCATCTTCACCGGTGATCAGCTGATCTCGATCGACGTGTCGTGGGCCGACACGTACGACTCGATGCAAGCGTGCGCCGAGGTGTTCCGCCAGGTCCGCGCCGAGCTGGCGCCGGCGCTCGGAGACAGCGCGGAGGAGAACCTCGCCGCGTTCTACTCGGGCGCGACGATGTCGGCGACGCTGTCGTGCAACCCGATCGACGACGGCGGGGAGCGCGCGGCGCTCAGCATGCAGTACGGCCTGGCCGAGGAATGAGCGCGCGGCGCGCCGCGGGCGCGCCGCCGCGCGGTTAGGATGCGCTCGATGCGAACACTCCGGGGACTGCTCGCGATCGGGATCTGCGCGCTGGTCGTCGCCGCGACCGCGGCCAGCGCGCGCGCACAGGATGACGACGTCGTCGACGACCAGGCCGCGCCGGACGAGGCGCCGGCCGACCTCGGCGCACCCGCGCCCGAGGGCGAGCCACCGCCGGCGCCCGACGGTGACCAGCCGCCGACCGACGGTGACCAGGCGCCGCCGACCGACGGTGACCAGGCGCCACCGCCCGACGGTGACCAGCCACCGCCGCCGCCCGACGGCGCCGCCGCGCCCGCGGCCGAGGAGTACCCGCCCGAGGCGCTCGCGCTGTTGCCGCGCGAGCTGCTCGAGCAGCTCCCCGCCGCCGTGACGCGGTTCCTGCGCCCCGAGTACTGGACGCAGCTCAAGCAGGCGTGCCCGCAGCCGACGCCCGACGAGGTGCTCGCGTGCCTGCAGGCGCCCGAGGGCAGCGCGCTGTTCGAGACGCTGCACGCGCGCGGCGTCGTCGCGTCGATGCTCGAGCGGATGGACGTCATGCTGCCCACCGTGCTGTCGGGCGAGGACCTCGACACGCTCGGCGCGCTGTGTGACGAGCCGGGCGAGGCGTGGGGCAACTGCGTGTTCGAGAAGTCGCTCGAGGACCCCGCGTGCGAGGCGCCCGAGGAGGCGCTCGCGCAGTGCGTCGTGTCCAACGACGACGTCACCGAGGTCTACCTGGAGATCGCCGACCAGAAGAAGGCGGCGTTCGGTGACGAGCTGTACGTCGGGTTCGCCGGGCTGCTCGCGGTGCTCGACCTCGACACGATCAAGGCCGTGCGCGCGGCGTGCCCGCAGACCGACGCCGACGAGGCGGTCGACTGCCTGCTCGCCAACGAGCTGGTCAAGGCGATCGTCACCGTCTACGCCGAGCTCGCGCAGGCGGTCGTCGCCGAGGCGGAGAAGGAGATCGTCGCCGCCGGCAACACGATCGACGCCGCCGCGTACACCGAGCAGGTGCTGCTGCTGTTCCTGTCGCTGCCGTCGCACACCGTCGGCTCGCTGGCGAGCGAGTGCGAGAAGCTGCACCCGGAGCTGGCGACGGTCACCGACACGACCGTGCTCGACCGCGGGCTGGCGTGCATCACCGAGGCGGCCGACACCGATCCGATCGCGAACCCGGCGTACATCTCGAAGGAGCGCCTGCGCGAGTGGCTGGGGATCGCGCGCACGAAGGTGATCGGCCAGATCCGGGCCAAGGAGGAGGCCGCGCAGGGCAAGGCGTTCGACCGGATCGTGATCGTCCTGGTCGTGCTCGGCGGGCTCGGGTTCGTCGGGGTGATGCTGATGCCGGTGTTCCTCGGCCGGCGCTACCCGGGGCAGTCGGGCCTGCTGTGGAAGTCGAGCGCGGTCGCCGCGATGACGTTCGCGGTGACGGTGGCGCTGCTCGGCGGGGCGCTGCTCGCGGTGCGCACGGTGCAGGGCAAGGTCGGCACCGACTCGACCAGCCCCAAGATGCGCGTCGCCGAGGGCGCGTTCTCGGTGCTCGCGCGGACCGAGTACATCGAGCTGTTCAGCGAGGTGTCGCGCGAGCGCCTCGACCTGATCAAGAAGCCGCTGCGCGCGGTGGTGAAGGCGACCGCGAACCCGGAGGAGTTCGCCGTGTTCGCCGCCTACCTGGCGACGCACTGGGCCGACCTGCTCGACGAGCCCGAGCTGCGCAACGCCGCGCGCAACGCCAAGAAGCTCAAGGGCCAGGCAGAGTCGTTCAAGGCGGTCTTCAAGTTCTACAAGAAGGTCGACTGGGTGATGGGGCTGGTGCCGATCGTCCTGGCGCTGCTCGCGGTGGTGCTCTACGTGATCCCGCTCAAGGACACGCTCGTCGACATCGCGTCGGCGCCCGCGCGCGCGGCGAAGGCCGGCGCCGCCGAGGGCGGCACGACGGCCAAGGCGATGCGCCTGGTGTGGGCCGAGGTGAAGGCGACGCTGCCGTTCATCGGGCTGATCCTCGTGCTGCTGCCGGTCACCGGGATCTTCCTGTCGCGCGCGGTCGAGCCGCTGCTCGAGCTGCTGATCTCCGGCGCGCTGCGGACGTTCGAGTACCTGTGGATGGCGGACGCGTCGACGGCGGTGCTCTACCTGTCGCTCGGCACGACGATCCTGCTGCTGGTCGTGTGCCTGGCGGTCTACATCCTCGCGGTCGCGTTCTTCCTCGGCACGGCGCGCAAGGCGCTGCGCGCGGTGTTCCACGGTGGCAAGGGCTTCGGCGAGTTCCGGGGCCTGTGGACGTGGGGCGTGGCGAGCACGCTGTGGGCGCTCGTGCTGCCGTTCGCGTTCCTGCTGGGGATCCGGTTCCTCGCGAGCGGACCGCTCGCCGCGGGCGAGGGCGTGCCGACGAGCGGCGACATGCTGACGGTGCCGCTGGTCGCGTTCGTGGCGTTCCCGGTGCTGTTCTGGGCGGCGCGCGGCTGGCGCGCGCTGATGTACGTCAAGAAGTACCCGGTGCCGAAGAACCCGACGGCGGCGGCGTGAATCGGGCGCGCGGGCTCAGCGCGCGGGCGCGCCCGCGGGTGGCGGCGACGCGGCGCGCATCCGGGTGATCCGGCGCTCGACTTCGTCGCGGTCATCCGGCGACGGCTCCCACGCGAGGTAGCGCTCGAAGAAGTGCGCGGCGAGCGCGGGGGCGCCGCGCATCTCATGGGCCGCGCCGAGGTTGAAGAGGAACTGCGGGAACGGCTCGGCCTCCCACGCCGAGATCCACAGCGGGATCGACCCGACGAAGTCCCGCGCGTTGTAGGCGGCCTGGGCGCGCTGGAACGCCGCCATCGCGCGCCCGGTCGCCTCGGGGAGCCGCGGGGCGTCCGGCGGCAGGGGGCCGACGGCGATGAGAGCCTCGTCGATCCGCGCGATCACCTCGTCGCGATCCGGCGGGTACGGATCGTGGGCGAGGTACGTCTCCAGCTTGGCGGCGCCGGCGCGCGACTGCTCCAGCCCGAGCAGCGCGAGCCCGTGGCCGCGCAGGCACGCGCGATCGGCCGCGAGCTCCCAGCAGGCCACGAAGCTCGTGATCGCGCCGTTCCAGTCGCCGCGGGCCAGCGAGACCTCGCCGGCCGTGCGCTCCAGGCTCGAGCCACGGGGCTCGACGGCTGACCTCGCGGCTGGCGGGGCCGTGCCGCGCGGCGCGAGCACGATCACCGCCGCGGCCACGACCAGGCCCACGCCGGCCGCCAGCGCCAGGATACGCGCACGACGGGACCGAGGTGCAGGCGACGGCGCGCCGGCGCCGACCGTCGGCGCCAGCGCGGCGGGGCCGGTGCCCGTCGGCGCGCTGGCCTCCGTGCTCGCGAGCGCCGCGCCCGCCGTCGCGCCGACCGAGGCGGTGGCCTCCGCGGCGGCCGCGACCACGTCCTCGAGCCCGGCGAGCTGCGCCGCGGCGTGGGGCGCGAGCGCCTCGCGCATCGCCGCGGCGTCGGCGAGGCGCGCCGCCGGGTCGGCCTGCAGGCAGCGGTCGACGATCGCGCCGAGCGCCGCGGGCACCTGGGGCGCGGCGTCGGCGAGCGGGCGCGCCGCGGCGCCGAGCACGCGCGCGTACACCTCCGGCGCGGAGCCCGCGGCGAACGGCGCGGCGCCCGCGCACAGCTCGTAGAGGATCGTCGCGAGCGACCACACGTCCGCGGCCGGTCCGACGTCGCGGCTCGACCGCATCTGCTCCGGCGCCATGTACAGCGGCGAGCCCATGACGACGTCGGTGCCGGTCGTGTCGGGCGACGCCGGGTCGACGAGCTTGGACACGCCGAAGTCGAGGACCTTGACCGTCAGCGCGCCGCCGGCGCCGCGCGCGAGGAACAGGTTGTGCGGCTTGAGATCGCGGTGGACGATGCCCGCCGCGTGCGCCGCGGCGACGCCCGCACAGGCCTGCACGACGAGCGCGACCGCCTCGGCGACGTTCGGCCGGCGGCGCGCGGCGAGCGCGGCGAGGTCGCAGCCGTCGAGCCGCTCCATCACGATGTACGGCGTGCCGTCGTCGAGCTCCGCGACGTCGAGCACGCGCACGACGTGCTCGCTGTCGAGCCGCGCGGCGGCCTGGGCCTCGCGCAGGAACCGGCGCGCGCCGTCGCGCCCGCCGCGCTGGGCGTGCATGAACTTCAGCGCGACGCGGCGGGCGAGGCCCTCGTGCCACGCGCTGACGACGACGCCCATCCCGCCGGCGCCGAGCACCGGCCCGACGCGGTACTTGCCCGCGACGAGCGCGCCGACGGCGACGGGGACCTGCGCGGCCATGCCACGGCGATGTTACCCGCTCGCCGCGACGGTGAGGCCCGCTCGGCCGCCGCGGACGCCCGCGGTCGGGTAGGCTGGCGCGGTGACCCGCGTCCGCACCGCCGCCGAAGCCGTCGCCTCCATCCGCTCCGGGCAGCGCGTGTTCGTCCACGGCTCCGCGGCGACGCCGCTGGCGCTGCTCGACGCGCTGTGCGCGCGCGCCGACGAGCTGCGCGGGGTCGAGCTGATCCACCTGCACACCCACGGCAGCGCGCCGCACGGCGACGTGCCGGGGTTCCGCATCGCCAACCTGTTCGTCGGCGGCAACCTGCGCGACCGGTTCGATCGCGACCGGATCGACTACATCCCGGTGTTCCTGTCGGAGATCCCGGCGCTGTTCCGGTCGCGGCGCCGGCCGATCGACGTCGCGCTGATCCAGGTCTCACCGCCGGACAAGCACGGGCTGTGCACGCTCGGAACGTCGGTCGATGTCGCGGCGGCGGCGGTCGAGGTCGCGGGCACGGTGATCGCGCAGGTCAACCGTCGGATGCCGCGGATCCACGGCGACGGCGTGATCAAGCTGTCGGCGCTGCACGCGTGGTACGAGGAGGACCGCGCGCTGCCCGAGTTCCCGCCGGCGGAGCTGGGGCCGATCGAGCGCGCGATCGGGCGGCACGTCGCGCCGCTGGTCGAGGACGGCGCGACGCTGCAGATGGGCATCGGCGCGATCCCCGACGCGGTGCTCGCCGAGCTGACCCACCACCGCCACCTCGGCATCCACACCGAGATGTGGTCCGACGGCGCGCTCGACCTGCTCGAGTGCGGCGCCGTCGACAACAGCCGCAAGGTGATCCACCCCGACCGCACGATCTCGGGGTTCCTGATGGGGACGCAGCGGCTCTACGACTTCGTCGACGACAACCCGTCGGTGATGCAGCTCGACATCGCGTACGTCAACCGCGTCGACGTGATCGCGCGCAACCCCAAGGTCACGGCGATCAACAGCGCGGTCGAGGTCGACCTCACCGGCCAGGTGTGCGCCGACTCGATCGGCGACCGGATCATCTCCGGTGTCGGCGGCCAGATGGACTTCATCCGCGGCGCGTCGCTGTCGCCGGGCGGGCGGCCGATCATCGCGCTGCCGAGCCGGACGCGGCGCGGCGAGTCGCGGATCGTGCCGCGGCTGCGCGCGGGCGCCGGTGTCGTGACGACGCGCGCCCACGTCCACTACATCGCGACGGAGCACGGCCTGGCCGACCTCTACGGCAAGACGCTGAGCGAGCGCGCCGCGGCGCTGATCGACATCGCCCACCCCGACGACCGCGAGGCGCTGGCGAAGGCGTGGCGCGAGCAGGGGTGAGCCGGGCCCGCGCCGTTGCGGTAGGCTCGGCGCGATGAGGGAGCCGTCGCTCGCGCTGTTCGCCCTGTTCGCCCTGTGCCCCGTGACCGCAGGGCTCGCCGCCTGCGGGCCGTCGGCCGCCACGCCCGCCACGCCCGGCGGAGGCGCGACGACGACGGGCGGGGAGCCGGCGGTCGCGGGGCCGCCCGAGGGGACGACGGGGGTGTGCCCGGCGATGAAGCCGCCGTCGGCGTCGCCCGACGACGACCCGACGCCGGCGGAGATCGCGAACTGCCCCGACGTCGACGAGCTGTTCCGCGGCGACGGGCTGGGCGAGAGCGACGCGCTGCCGCCGGTCTCGCCCTCGATCGTGCCGGACTGGGACCTGGCGCAGGTGCGCGAGTTCGCGTGCGCCTACGCGTGCGCCCCCGAGGGCTCGAAGGTGCACCTGCTGGCGTGGTCGGTGATCCAGGACCGCCGGCCGCTGCGCAACCACAACGCCGTGCTGCTGGTCGAGCACGCGGGCGGCACGCGGTGGACGGGCGTCGTGATGTACCGCCACGCCACCAACGCGTGGTGGAACGTCGACATCAGCTTCCACAGCCCCGCCGAACCGATCGTCGACTACGACCACCGGCCGACGCCCGACGAGCTCTACGCGCTGCTCGACGACAACGGCTGGCAGTGGGCGCCCGACGACGACTGGGACCTGCCCGCGGGCAACGTGATCGACGAGCTGTGGCCGGTGGCCACCGGCGCCGCCGCGACGAAGCACTTCCCGGCGGCGATCGAGCGCTGAGCGGCTACGGCTGAAATCCCCCGCTCGTCCTGAGCAGGCCCGAGCGCAAGCGAGGGCCGTGTCGAAGGACGCTGACAGTCATCGACGCTCTGGCGAGCCAGGACTGTCCAACCTCCTCCGACTCCGGCCTCGCTGGCGCTCGGCCGGGCTCAGGATGAGCGGAACTGCCTGACGCCTCCGGATCCGTCTCCGTCTCCGCCTCCGTCTCCGTCTCCGTCTCCGTCTCCGTCTCCGTCTCCGTTCCCGTCTCCGTCTCCGTTCCCGTCTCCGGATCCGTTCCCGTCTCCGTCTCCGTCTCCGTCTCCGTTCCCGTCTCCGCCTCCGGCTACGGCTCCGAGCCCCCGCTCGTCCTGAGCAGGCCCGAGCGCAAGCGAGGGCCGTGTCGAAGGACGCTGACAGTCATCGACGCTCTGGCGAGCCAGGACTGTCCAACCTCCTCCGACTCCAGCCGCGCGGGCGCGCGCCTCAGGGCGCCTTGAGCGCGGCGTCGACGTGGGCCTGCGCCTCGTCGAGCGCGGCCTTCGCGGCCTGGTCGAGGAGCGCGTCGAGCTGCTTCTCCAGGCCGTCGGCGACGTCCTTCAAGAGCGCGGTCGGCTGGGTGCGCAGGCCCTCGAGGTAGGTCTTCGCCGGGCCGAACACGCCCTTGGCCTGCTCGCACAGCTTCTGCAGCTCGGCGCCGCCGCCCTTGAGCTTGGCGAGCGCGCACGCCCCGTCGACGATGGCGGACACGTCGCCGAGCTGGGCGAGCGCCGGGACGATGGCCTGCTCGACGACCTGCTTCGTCGCGGCGTCGAGCGACGCCACCGCCGCCTTGACCTCGGCCGAGAGCTTCGCGCGGACGTCGTCCACCCTCTGCTTGGTGCCGGACGTCTCGTAGATCGCCTTGACGTCGGTCTGGATGTTGCCGAGGCGGGTGCGGACGTCGCCGAGGCTGGCGCGGAACGCCGCGAGCTGCTTGGTGCCCTCGTCGAGGGTGGCGACCACGCCCTCGACCTTCTCGAGCTCCGGGACCAGCGTGACGATCTGCTTCCACGCCTCGAGCTGGCGGAACGCGTTGAGCAGCTCGATCGGCGCGGCGTACGTCGCGACGTCGTCCAGCACCTTGGCGAGCTGATCGATGCGATCGCCCTGGGCCTGGACCGCCGCGACGGTGTCGGCGGTGACCACGGCGACGCACGCGTCGCCTGAGATCAGCTCGCCCGGCTTGCACGTCGGCGCCGGCTTCTCGGCGGTGACGGCGGTGCCCTCCTTGGTGGAGGACGCGGCCTTGTCGTCCTTGCCCTTGCACGCAGGCGCGGCGAGGAGGACGGCGGCGGTGAACAGGATGGAGCGCATCACGGCGCCGACCTTGGCATCGATCAGCGCGATGGGGAAGGCCACACCTGGCCACGCTCATCGCATGCGCTCAGGGCACGGCCATCGGCGCGAAGTGCGAGGGGATCGTGACCTGGGTGCCCGGGGCGCACGCGGTCACCTCGGCGACGAACGCGGTGAGGTCGTCGTGCGGCGGCTCGTCCACCGGCGGGCTGCGCCAGTCGTCGAAGTGAGTGGCGTAGACCCGCGGCGGTTGGCCGAGCGCGCGCAGCAGGCGGCAGGTGTAGTCGTGGATCTCCTGGCGCAGGCCGGGCGCGATGATCGCGATGTCGGGGCGCAGGCCGTCTAGCTCGCGCTCGATGAAGTTCGCGGTCGACAGCAGGAGGATCTCGTGTCCGGCGAGGCGGACGAGGTAGGCGAACGTCCCGCCCTCGGCGAAGTCGTCGAACCGCATCGGCAGCGCGGGGGACTCGGGGATCACGCCGTGCAGGACGTGCTTGCCGTCGAGCGCGGAGTGCAAGGACGGCAGGACGCGGACCGAGAACCCGTCGAACGCGTAGTCCTCGCCGCCGGTGACCGGGATGATGCGGTCGGCGGGCACGCCGGCGGCGCGCGCGTAGTGGGCGGTGCTGACGCTGCCGAGCACGTCGGCGCCCGTGGCGAGCGCGAACGCCGGGACGTCGAGCACGTGGTCGACGTGGGAGTGTCCGACGAGGATCAGGTCGGCGCGGGCGGGCGCGCGCGCCGCGACGGCGGCGGCGGAGGAGGTGATCGGCGCGTCGAGATCGGGGCGCGAGACGTAAGGATCGAGCAGGATCGTCTTGCCGGCGCCGTCGAGCTGCCACCCGGCGACGCCGAGGTAGGTGAGCGTGACCGGCTGGCGAGACGGAGACGGCGACGGTGGCGGAGACGGACTCGGAGTCGGAGTCGGAGTCGGAGTCGGAGTCGGAGTCGGAGTCGGAGTCGGAGTCGGAGTCGGAGTCGGAGTCGGTGGCGGAGTCGGGTCGCTGCGGCACGCGAGCAGGGCAAGAAGCAGCGACGCGAGGGAGGCCGGGAGCGCGAGACGCATCGGGCGCGCAACGCGCGCCGGCGGTGGATCATTCCCGCGACGCCCGGCATGATCGCCCCATGTCGCACCGCGAGCTCGCCGACGTCGTCGCCGAGGCGCGCCACGTCGTGGCGCTCGGCGAGGCGCTCGCGGCGCGCGGGATCGAGCTCGGCGCGTGGCGCGCCGCCAGCGCCTACGCCGCGATCTTCTACGTCGTCCGGTTTCCGGACGCACCAGCCGGGGCGCGGATGATCGCCAAGGTGCCGTGGCGGCTCGGCGCGCCCGCCTCGGACCACCCGGACGTCGTCGACCGCGGACACGGCCCGAGCGTGCCGCGCCTCGTCTCTCCCACCGGGCCGTTCGTCTTCGACGCGCCGGCGTCCGACGAGGAGGTGTGCCGCCTGGTCGAGGCGCCCGCGGCCCACCAGCGCGACCGCGGCGTCGCCGCGCCGCTGGCGCCGCTGATCGCGCTGCTCGACGTCGCCGGGCGTCCGCTCGCGATCTACGAGGAGGCGCCGTACCACGACCTGGCGTGGATGATCGCGCACTGGCCGGGGCGCGCGCGGCGCGTGCTGCCGCGGCTGGCGAGGGCGCTCCGCGGGCTGCACGCGACGTACGGCCCGCACGGCGATCTCAAGCCGGAGCACGTGCGCCTCGACTTCGACGGCCAGCAGGCGCCGGTGCTGATCGATCCGCTCGGGCCGCTGACCGGCGAGCTGTTCGGCTCGTTCGGCTGGCAGCTTCCGCTGCCGATCGGCGCCTCGCCGCTGCTCGCCGACGTCGTCGCGCTGTCCCAGATCGTCGCGGCGTGCTGGGGCGACGGGCACCCGTGGGGCGGGCGCCTCGCCTACGCGCTCCACAACCTGCACAACGGCCGGTTCGCGTGCGACGTCCGGCCGGCGGAGCTCCGCGCCGAGGCGGCGGAGGCGCTGCCGCGCGTGCCCCAGCCGTGGCGCACCTGGGCGCTCACCGCCGCCGACGCGCTGCTCGAGGCGTGGTGCATCGCCGAGAACGCGCGCTGGGTCCAGGGCGCGCGCGCGTGCGACCTCGGCTGGCTCGACGCGCACCTCGCGGCGCTGGCCGCGCTGCCGCCGTGGTCGGGCGACGACCGGGGCTGACCTCGCTACGGCACCAGCGTCGAGCCGAGCAGGACGCCGTCGGACCAGTAGCGCCCCGTCGGTCCGTCCGGCAGGACGTCCCAGGTGTGCGTGCCGGTGTAGGGCACGACGCGCGTCGCGGTGATCGACGAGCCGTCGAGCGCCTGGCCGACCGCGAGCGCGCCGACCGTGCCGCCGGCGGCGTCGGGGTGACCGGCCGAGGCGCGCACGACCCGGCCGTCGGCGAGCGTGTGCTCGACGATCGCGTGCGCCGCGACGACGGGCAGCGACGCCACGCGCACGACGCGACCCTCGACGCGCGCGCCGGCCGCGTCGACGGTCCAGATCGCGTCGCCCGGGCGCAGCGCGGACACCGCGACCTCACCGCGCGGCGTGGCGATGCGCGCCTCGGCGGGCAGGCAGCGCAGCTGGCACGGGATCTCGCGGCAGGTGCCGTCGTCGGCGCGCTCGACGTTGGGCTGGACGCCATCGGGGAAGTGCGGCTGGCAGCCGCCCGGCACGACGACCGTGCCGTCCGGCATGCAGCAGTGCCCCTCGTCTGCGGCGCAGGTCGCGACGTCCGCGGCGGCGTCGGCCGGCGCCGGCGTGGGCTCCGGCGCGGGGCCGGGACCCGACGGCGGGGTCTTCTCGCCACACGCGGCGAGCAGGGCGAGGGCGGCGAGCATGAACGCGCGTTTCATCGAACGCGAGCGTTGCCCGGCGCGCGGCGATGGTCAACCATCGACGCGATGGGCAAGCGACTCTCGATGATGGACGCGGTGTTCCTGGCCGGCGAGTCGCGCGAGTCGATGATGCACGTCGGCGGGCTGTTCCCGTTCACGCCGCCGCGCGACGCGCCGCCGAACCTGCTGCGCGCGCTGTCCGAGGAGCTCAAGGCCTCGCCCACGGTCACCGATCCGTGGAACCTCAAGCTGCGGTTCCCCGAGCTGCTCAAGAACCCGCTGCAGAGCTGGGTCGAGGACGAGGACTTCGACATCGACTACCACGTGCGGCGCTCGGCGCTGCCGACGCCCGGCGACGAGCGCGAGCTCGGCATCCTGGTGTCGCGTCTCCACGGCATCCCGCTGGACTTCCACCGGCCACCGTGGGAGGTGCACTTCATCGAGGGGCTCACCGGCGGGCGGTTCGCGCTGTACTTCAAGATCCACCACGCGCTGATCGACGGCTACACGTCGATGAAGATGCTCGCGGCGAGCCTGTCGACGGACCCGGACGCCCGCACGACGCCGATGTTCTTCACCCAGCCGCCGCGCCGACGGACGCCGCAGCCGGTCACGCCGGATCCGATGGCCGCGCCGGACGCCACCGGCGACCAGGCGCTGACGGACGTGAACCCGCCGACCTTGACCGATCTGGTCATGGCGACCGCGCGCGAGCAGTACGGCGCGGCGCGCGAGGCGGGACGCGCGCTGATGAACGTCGTGCGCGCGGCGCGCGCGCACGACCGCGACCTGGTCGCGCCGATGCAGGCGCCGCGGTCGATCTTCAACTGCCGGATCACCCGCAACCGCCGGTTCGCGACCCAGCAGGTCGCGATGGAGCGGGTGCGGGCGATCGCGAGGACGTCGGGCGGCACGCTGAACGACGTGTGCCTCGCGCTGTGCGCAGCCGGGCTGCGGCGCCTCTTGCTCGAGCTCGACGCGCTGCCGCCGCAGCCGCTGATCGCGATGCTGCCGGTCAACATCCGGCCCAAGGGCGACCCCGGCGGCGGCAACGCCGTCGGCGCGATCCTGGCGTCGCTCGCGACCGACGTCGAGGACCCGGCGGCGCGGCTCGACGCGATCATCGCGTCGACGTCGCGCGCGAAGGAGCAGCTCCAGGGCCTGACGCGCAGCGCGATCCTCCAGTACAGCGCGATGCTGATGGCGCCGATGAGCCTGCAGACGATGACGGGGCTCGGCGGCCGGACGCGGCCCGCGTTCAACGTCGTCGTGTCGAACGTGCCGGGGCCCGACCGGCCGCTGTACTTCCGCGGCGCGCGCCTCGACGCCGTGTACCCGCTGTCGATCCCGTTCCACGGCTACGGGCTCAACATCACGATCAACGGCTACGTCGACACGCTGAACTTCGGCTACACCGGCTGCCGCGACGCGCTGCCGAAGCTGCAGCGCCTGGCCGTCTACGGCGGCGAGGCGCTCGACGAGCTCGAGCGCGCCGTGGGCGGCGGCTGATCCGGGATCAGCGGGCCGGCGCCGGCGCGGCGAGCGCGGCGCGCACGGCCTCGACCAGCGCGTCGATCGAGGTGTCGGGCGAGCCGCTCGGGGAGCCGACGAGCTTGCCGGTGGGGTCGTAGATCTCGAGGTGCGGGAGGCTGTGGCCGCCCGGCGTGAGGTGCTGGGCGGCGACGGGCGAGTCCCAGTCGACGACGTCGATGCGGCGAATCGCGAGCCGGTCGGGGTTGGCCCGCGCGAGCTCGATCAGCTCGCGCTCGAGCGCCTTGCACGGCTTGCACCACGCGGCCCAGAAGTCGAAGACGGTGACCTTGCCCGCGACGGGGACGAGGTCGACGCGCTCGCCTGGGTTCCCGAGGTCGAGGATGTCGAGGCCCGCGAGGTCGGCGGGCGTGTGCGCCTGGTCGCTGCCGTGGTCGTGGTCGTGGTCGTGCCCGTGCTCGTCGCCGTGCTCGTGCTCGTCGCCGTGGTCGTCGCCGTGGTCATGCGCGTCGCCGTGGTCGTGCGCGTCGCCGTGGTCGTGGTCGTCGCCGTGGTCGTGGTCGCCCTCCTCCTCGCCGCCCCGCGCCGTGCGTGCGGCGCGACGCTCCCACGCCACGCCCAGCTCGACGATGAACGGCATGTCGAGCTGCCCGCCGACCGTGTACGTCACCACCGGCACCTTCGCGGCCACGTCGAGCAGCAGGCCGTCCGGCCCGCGCCACTGCACGCCGCCACCGACGAGCACGTCGAGCCGGCCCTGGTTGCCCTCGTCGGTGTGCACCACTCCGCCCCACCGCTCCGCGGTCTCGCCCTGCAGGTCGGCGCCGGCCCGCAAGGTCCAGCGCCGCGCCGCGTCCCACTCGCCGCGCAGCCCCAGGGCGTAGCGGTCGCCCGCCTGGTAGCCCTTGCCGCCCTCGTACACCGCCTGCTGGGTGAACAGGAACGCGGCCGCGCGCCACGCGCCGTCGCCGGACATCGGTCGCGTCGCCTCGACCGAGAGCACCGGGTTGAGCGTCCCGGTCCCGAGCTGGATGTGCTGGTGCGCCAGCCCCGCGTCGCCGAGCGCGAACGGATCTTCCTCCGTGCTCCCGAGGGGCGCGGTCAGGCCGAGGCGCGCGCGGACCCGCGCGCTGGCCCCGAGGGCCCGGCTGGCGCCGACCATCACCATCGGATCGCCGAGCCCCCACACCGTCTCGTCGCGGTGGTGGATCCCCGGCATCGTCAGGTCGACCTCTTCGCCGGCGCCGTCGAGGTAGCGGATGGTGGTCGAGATCGCGCGCAGCGGGACGACGACGCCGAGGTCGAGCCACGGCCCGAGCCCGACGTCGACGGCCAGGCGCGTCTCGGCGATCGTCAGGTCCTGGTCGTGGACGACGTCGATCACGCCGCGCCCGACGACGTCGTCGCGGTCGTCGTGCTGCGTCGTCACCCAGGTCGCGAACGTGCCCAGGCGCACGGCCACGTCACCCGCGGCCAGCGCTTCGTCGTCGACCTCCCCGACCGGGAGGTTGGGATTGCTTCAGCCCGCTCAAGCACCGCCGGCGCGGACCTGGCGCACGTCGACGCCGAGGACCGCGCCCGCGAGCGCGAGCAGACCGCCGAGCCGGAGCAGCATCGAGGCACCCTAGCACGGGGCACCTTGGTCTATCCTCGGCCCGTGGGGTCCTTCGCCCGCCGCCGGCGCTCGCTGCGGTTCGTGGACGACGCGGTCGAGGCGTCGTACCAGGCGCAGCGCGTCGCCGGGGCGCAGCGGCGGCTGCGCGCCGCGCTGCCGCCGCTGCTCGGGGCGTGGGTGGTGTCGATGTGGTTCGACTTCTCCGCGCCGCAGCCGATGGGCACGCACAACGCGATCATCCGGTTCGCCGCGGGCCTGCCGGCGTTCGCGGTCGTGATGGGCGTGACGTGGCTGGCGTCGCCCGCGGCGTTCGCGCGCCACTGGCACCGCGCGCTCGCCTTCACCTACGCCGCGCTGCTCGCCGCGACCGTCGGGCTGACCTGGGTGGCGGTCGGGCCGTTCGTCCCGCACGCGTACATCGGCTTCCTGCTGGTGCTGCTGCTCGGCGGCTCGCTCGCGCTGATCGAAGCGCCCGCGCTGATCGGGGTGGCGCTCGTGGCGTGCGTCGCCGAGCTGATCGTCCTCGTCCTCCACCCCGAGACGACCTCGTTCGACATCAGCGGCTACGCCAACTGGATCGTGATCGGCGCGCTCGCGGTCGTCGTGTTCACCGTCCAGCTCGAGGCGTTCCAGCGAAGGCTGTTCGCGCAGCAGCACGAGCTCGAGCAGGAGCGGACGCGCGGCGAGGCATTGCTGCGCAACGTCATGCCCGCGCCGATCGCGACCCGGCTCAAGCACGAGCCCGACGCGATCGCGGACCACTACGACGGCGTCACGGTCGTGTTCGCCGACATCGCCGGGTTCACGGGGATCGCGGCGCGGATGTCGCCGGCCGAGCTGGTCGGCCGCCTCGACGACATCTTCAGCCAGCTCGACGACATCGTGCACCGTCACGGCCTCGAGAAGATCAAGACGATCGGCGACCAGTACATGGCGGTCGCCGGCGCGCCGACGCCGCGCCCGGATCACGCCGCCGCGGCCGCGCGGGTCGCGCTGGAGATCGCGCGGATGAGCGCGAGCGGGCTCGGCGGCCTGACGTTCCGCATCGGCATCGCCTCGGGCCCGGCGATCGCCGGCGTGATCGGCAAGGTGCGGTTCAGCTACGACCTGTGGGGCGACACGGTCAACCTGGCGTCGCGGATGGAGTCGCACGGGGTGCCGGGCCGCGTGCAGTGCGACGACCGCACGCACGATCTGCTCGCGGGCGCGTTCCGGTTCGAGGACCGCGGCGTGATCGACGTCAAGGGCAAGGGCGCCGTGCACACCTACTTCCTCGTCGAGGAGGCGCCGCCGCCGGTGGTGAAGGCGTAGCGGCGCGACACCGTGGCGGCGCGCGGTCGCGGCGGCCGCGCGTCACGTGCGCGCCGCGCTCCCGGGACGCTCCCACGGCGACACCAGCCCGTGTCGTCGCCACCCGCTGGTGAGCAGCCAGCACGTCGGGAAGGCGACGGGGATGAGCTCGGTCTCGGGGGTGAGCCGCACCGGCGGGACCGATTCGCTCCAGCCGTCCCAGTGCCAGCCCGTGGCGAACCGGTCGAGCGGCGCGCCCGTGCGCGGCGCGTCTTCGCGATGCTTGCGCCAGTTGTTGAGCACGTACGCCAGCGCGTTCCGGCACTGCCGCGGCGTCGTCAGCGTCTCGCGGTGGTAGCGGTCCGCGAACACCTGACCGCGCGCGCGCCGCCGGATCCTCTTGCCGAGCGCGGCGTTGATCCGCTTCGCGGCGGAGATCTGGAACGCCTGGAGCCCGCGCCCCAGCGCCCGCTCGTCGTCGGCCTCGCAGATGAGGTGAACGTGGGTGCCCTGGATGGACAGGTGCACGATGCGGAAGCTGCCCCGCTCGAGCACGCAGATCACGGCCCGGCGCAGTGCGCGCCACATGTCGAGCCGGCGCAGCCTCCCGACCCGCTCCACCACCCGCAGCGTCACGTGCACCGGGTGGTGACGGCTGAGCGCCGGCCGCGCCTTGTGCCGCTGGCTCGGCCGGGCGCCCCGCGCCGGGCGCCCCGCGCCCGGGCGCTTGCCTCCCCACGTCCGCATCACCAGTGGCAGCTGCTTTCCCATCTTGATTTCGCCGCTATCATACTTTCGCCGGCGCCGTCCAGACTTCTCGGGCGGAGACCTGCACATGGTCCTCTCTGCCGGTGCCGCGCCGGGAGATCGCGGCCCCGGGCGCGATGCCGGGTCGCGCCCTGTCAGCGCCGGTGAGCCGTCCCGGCGTGGCAGCCGCGCGCCGCGCGTGGTGATACTGCGCGCCATGTCGTCCCCCCGCCTGCTCGCCTCCGCCCTGCCCGCGCCCGCCCTGCTCGCCTGCGCCCTGCTCGCCCCCGCGTGCGGCGGCGGCAGCGGCGATGATGATCACGACCACGACGCGGCGGCGGCGCCGGACGCCGACCCGACGGCGCCGGACGCCGATCCGGGCGCGCCCGACGCGGCCCCAGGTCCGGACGCGGCCGGCGCGTGCGGCACGGCCGTCCCGCCGCTGGCGGACCTCGGCGGCACCGAGGGGATCGCGATCGCCACCGACGGCACGATCTACTACTCGCAGAGCGGCGGCCGGGTCGGGCGGTGGCAGCCGGGCGAGGCGAGCGGCACCGACGGCTGGGTGTCGCTGGCTGGCGCGACGACCGTGTGGGGCATGGCGATCACCGACGACGGCACGCTCTACGTCGCGACGCCGGGCGCCGGCGGGACGATCTGGGAGATCGACACGACCGCGGCGTCGCCCGCGGGGACCGCGCTGTACCCGGCGGCCGGCGGCGCCAACGGGCTCACGCTCGGGCCCGATGGCGCGATCTACTACGGCGCGTTCTCCGGCACCGGCGCCGGCCACGTCTACCGCGTCACGCCCGCCGGCGCGCGCTCGCAGGTGACCGCGACGACGATCAGCCAGCCCAACGGCGTGCTGTTCGACGCCGACGGCACGCTGCTGGTGGCGAGCTACGCGACCGGGGTGATCCACCGGCTGACGCTGGATGCGTCGATGGAGGAGACGGGGCGGGCGGACGTTGTCGACATCTCCACTGGTGGTGAGGGCGGCAGTCCCGACGGGCTCGCGCGCGACACGATGGGGCGCCTCTACGTGACCGACAACGCCGACGGCGAAGTCCTCCGCTACACGTCTGGCTCATCCGCGCCCGAGATCCTGCTCGACAACGTCGGCGCCGCCGCGAACATGGCCTTCGGCAAGGGCGCGCTCGCCTGCGAGGACCTGTACGTGACGTCGTCGGGCGCGCTGCGCCGGATCGCCGCCGGCGCGACCGGCGTGCCGTGATCGCGCGCCGCGCGCCGCGCGCGCGTTACACTGCGCGCGCGTGACGGACCTGGCGCTCGGGCGGTACGAGCTGCGCGGCGAGCTCGGCTCGGGCGGGATGGGCGTCGTCCACCGCGTGCTCGATCGCGTGCGCGGGCGCGAGGTCGCGCTCAAGGTGCTGCGCGCGACCGAGGGCCGCGACCTGTTCCGCTTCAAGCGCGAGTTCCGCGCGCTCGCCGATCTGGTCCACCCCAACCTCGTCGCCCTCCACGAGCTGACCACCGACGGGCGCGAGTGGATGTTCGCGATGGAGCTGGTCGAGGGCGTGCCGTTCTCGACCTGGGTCGCCGGCGACGAGCGGCGGCTGCGCGCGGCGCTCGGCCAGCTCGCCGACGGGCTGACCGCGCTGCACGACGCCGGCAAGCTGCACCGCGACCTCAAGCCGTCGAACGTGCTGGTCGAGCCTGGCCCTGGTGACGGGCGCGTCGTGATCCTCGACTTCGGCCTGGTCGCGGACGTCGAGCGCGGCGAGCGCACCCACGAGCACGCCGCGATCGGCACGCCGGCGTTCATGTCGCCGGAGCAGGCGGCAGACCTGCCGCTGACCGCGGCTGCTGACTGGTACGCCGTCGGCGTCATGCTGTACGAGGCGCTGACCGGGCGACGCCCGCACACCGGCTCGTCGGCCGAGCTGCTGCGCAAGAAGCGCGACGAGGATCCGCCGCCGCCGCGCACGCTCGTCCCGACGGTGCCGGCGGACCTCGACGCGCTGTGCATGGCGCTGCTCGACCGCGACCCGGCGCGCCGGCCCGACGGGCGCGCGGTGCTGGCGGCCCTGGGGCGCGCGCCGTCGGCGGCGACCGAGGCGATCGCGCGCGCCGCGCGGCGCACGCCGTTCGTCGGGCGCGACGCCGAGCGGGCCGCGCTGCGCGCGTCGGTCGCGGCCAGCCGCCGCGCCGGCAGCGTCGTCCACGTGGTGATCGGGGCGTCCGGGCTGGGCAAGACGGCGCTGATGCGCGCGTGCCTCGACGAGCTGCGCGCCCAGGGCGACGCCGTCGTGCTCGCGGGCCGGTGCTACGAGCGCGAGGCGGTCCCGTACAAGACGCTGGACGGCGTCGTCGACGAGCTCACCGCGTACCTCGTCGACTCCGGCGATCGCACCGAGGGGCTCGGCGCGCGCGACGTCGCATCGCTGCTGCGGCTGTTCCCGGTGCTGCGCCGCGTCGGTTGGATGAACGTGCCCGCGCTGCCGGGCGTCGTGCCGACCGACCCGGCGGAGCTGCGGCGCCGGGCGCTCGGCGCGCTGCGCGCGATCTTCGACGACCTCACCCAGGTGGGCCCGCTGGTGATCGCGATCGACGACCTGCAGTGGGGCGACGTCGACGGCGCGATCGCGCTGGCCGAGATCATCGACGGCCCGGCCGACACGACCGGGCCGGGCGTGGTCGTCGTCGCGACGCATCGCGAGGAGGACGCCGCGACGGCGCCCGCGCTGGCCGCGCTGCGCCGGCGCGTGCCGCACCGGCTGCGCGAGCTGACGCTGGGGGCGCTGCCCGACGCCGAGGCGCGGACGCTGTGGCGCCACCTCGCGGGCGACGCGGCCGCGGCCGACGACAGCGGCGCGGTGCACGACGCCGCGGGCAGCCCGCTGCTGCTCGGCGAGATCGCCCAGGCGCGCGCGGCCGGCGCGGGCGCCGGGCGGATCGACTCGGTCGAGGCGGCGGTGCGGGTGCGGATGGCGCAGCTCGACGCCGCCGCCCACGCCCTGCTCGACGTCGTCGCGCTGGCGACGCGCCCGTTGCGGCTCGCGCTCGCGCCCGGCGCCGCCGGCATCGCCGACGTCGACGCCGCGGTCCAGGCGCTGCGCGCCCACCGGCTGGTCCGCGTGCGCGGCGCCGACCCGGTGATCGAGGCCCGGCACGACCGGATCCGCGGCGCGGTGGCCGGCACGCTGACCGACGCTCGCCGGCGCGAGGTCCATGCCGGGCTCGCCGCGACGCTCGCCGCCACCGACGGCGACCACGCGGACCCGGCCGAGCTGATCGAGCACTGGCTCGGCGCGGGCGAGACCGAGCGCGCCGCCGCCCTCGCCGAGCCGGCCGCGGCCGACGCCGAGGACCGCCTCGCCTACCACCGCGCCGCCGAGCTGCTCGGGCTGGCGCTGCGACGCGAGGCGCTGCCCGACGACGAGCAGCGCGCGCTGCGGGCGCGCCGCGGGCGGGCCCTCGCCGCGATCGGCCGGCTGGCCGAGGCCGCGGACGAGCTGCGCGCGGCGAGCCGGCTGGCGGCGGGCCGCGAGCGCCTCGCGCTCGAGCGCGGCGCGGTCGAGAACCTGCTGCGCGCGGGCGAGCTCGACCGCGGGCTCGACGCGGCGAGAGGGCTGCTGCGCGAGGTCGGCGAGCGGCTGCCGCGGCGGCCGCTGCTCGCGGCGGCGACCGCGCGCGCGCGGCTGCGTATGCGCGGGATGGACTTCACCTCGCGCGCCGAGGCCGCGGTCGCGCCCGACGAGCTCGATCGCCTCGACGCGCTCGCGTCGGTGGCGAGCGGCGTGTCGTTCGCGGCCCCGGTGCTGGGCGTCGCGCTACAGGCACGGCTGCTGCGCCGCGCGCTCGACGCCGGCGAGCCGCGCCGGATCGCGATCGCGCTGGGATCGGAGCTGGGCGTGATCGCGCTGTCGGGGGAGAAGTCCGCCCCGCGGCGACGGGGCGTGGAGGTGGTGGCGAGGCGCCTCGCCGACGAGCTCGACCAGCCCGACGTCGTCGGCGTCGTCGAGGCGGGCGTCGCGACCGGCGCCTACCTGTCCGGGCGGTTCCGCGACGGCGCGGCCGCGTTCGACGCGGCGCTCGCGCGGATGCGCGACCGCCCCGGCGCGATCCGCTGGCAGCTCGACCTCGCCGAGATCCTGCGCGTCGTCGCGCTGTGGTGGCTGGGCGACCTGCGCGCGCTGGTGCGGGCGCACGCCGCCGGGCTGCGCGCCGCCGAGGACGGCGGCAGCGTCGAGGTCCGCCGCCACCTGTGCAGCTGGCCGGGCAGCGTCGTGTGGCTGCTCCACGACGAGCCGGCCACGTCGCGCGCGCGCCTCGACGCCTCGACGCCGGAGCCACGGCCCGACGACCGCTTCCACCTGTACCACTACCACGCGCTCGCCGGCCGGGCGCACGCCGACCTCTACGAGCGGCGGGCCGGCGACGCGCACGCCCGGATCGAGGCGGCGTGGCGCGCGATCGAGGGAGCGGGCGTGCTGCGCGTCCAGCTCGTCGAGCTCGAGGCGCGCTACCTGCGCGGCGCCGCCGCGATCGCCGCGCGAGGCCGCGCGGGCGCGCGCCTGGCCGCCGCGCAGGCGGCGAAGCTCGAGCGCCACGGCGTCGCCCACGGCGACGCGCTCGCCGCCGCGCTGCGCGCGTCGGTCGCGCGCGTCGACGGCATGCCCGACGCCGCGATCGCGCAGCTCCGCGACGCGCTCCACCACGCCGAGCGCGCCGACACCGCCGCCCTCGCCGCCGCGCTGCGCCGCCGCCTCGGCCAGCTGCACGGCGGCGCGCACGGCGCGGCGATGATCACCGCCGCCGACGACTGGCTACGCGCGCAGGGCGTCGTCGCACCCGCCGCGTTCGCGGCGATGCTCGTGCCGCGCGTGGACTGACCTACCGTCTCCGTCTCCGTCTCCGTCTCCGCCTCCGCCTCCGTCTCCGCCTCCGCCTCCGCCTCCGCCTCCGCCTGAGAGGCCACCGCTCGTCCTGAGCAGCGCCGAGCGCCAGCGAGGCGCGTGTCGAAGGACGGTGACAGTCTTCGACGCGGTCGCGCGTGCCAGGACTGTCAACATCCTTCGACTCCGGCCTCGCTGGCGCTCGGCCGGGCTCAGGATGAGCGGAACTTGATCCTCCGTCTCCGTCTCCGTCTCCGTCTCCGTGTCCGTCTCCGCATCCGTCTCCGTCTCCGTCTCCGTCTCCGTCTCCGTTTCCGTCTCCGCATCCGTCTCCGCCTCCATCTCCGTCTCCGTCTCCGTCTCCGCATCCGTCTCCGCCTCCGCGTCCGACTCCGCGCGGCGCTACGGTGGCGGCGGCACGCCGCCCTCGGCCTCGAGGAAGCGGACGCCGAGTCGCGCCGCGAAGCCGCGATCGGCGGCGCCGCGACCGACGTGGACCGAGGCCGCGAGGTCGAGATCGTGGCGGCGCGCGAGCAGCAGGCCGAGGCCGGGCAGCGGCTTGCGGCACCAGCACACCGGCGGACCGGCGCCGTGCGCGCACCACGCGATGTCGACGTCGAGCGCGAGCAGCGCGCGCGTGCGGTCCGCGGCCGCGGCGACCGCGGCCGCCGTCGCGGCGCTCTCGGCGACCGCCGGGGCCCACGACGTGGCGACGACACGCCAGCCGGCGGCGCGCCAGGCGTGGAGGGCGTCGCGCGCGCCGGGGAGCAACACGACCTCGTCGGGCGACATCGGGCGGCCGGCGCGGACGAGGTCGTCGAGCTCCACGATCAGCGCGCGATGGGTTCCCGGGCGCCGCGCGCGCACGAACGGGACGACCTCGATCGCGGCGAAGCCCTCGTCGAGCGCCGGCGCCTCGTACTCGCGGCGCCAGCGGGACTGGGCCGACGGGGGCAGGAGCGCCGGGTCGCGCTTGCCGCCCTTCTTCAGCTCGTCGGGCTCGAGCAGTCGCCCGTGGAGATCGAGCAGGCGCCCGACCGCGTTGGCCTGCGCGTCCTCGAGCGACGTGTCGAGCAACACGCAGCGGACCGGGACGTCGTGGCGACGCGCGACGGCGACCACGCGGGCGCGCGCGGCGCGCGCGGCGTAGGTGTTGTCGAGGACGACGCGGCGCACGCCGTCGGTGAGCAGCGCGTCGAGCGCGCGCGCGAGGCCGTCGAGCGTGCCGCCGCGCTCGTCGCGGTTGAGCCGCGCGTATCCGCGCGCGGTGTACTGCGCGACGTGCGTGGACTTGCCCGCGGCGGGGATGCCCATGAGGATGACGACCTCGGCGTCGGGGGCGGGGTGTCCGTCGCGAGCGTCGACTGTCGACGTCCTTCGACTCTCGGGCTCGCTGGCGCTCGCCCGCGGCCCAGGACGAGCGGAGGGTGTCCGGTCCACCGCGGCCACGCTGGCCGCGCCGACCGCGCGCTCGACGTCGAACCGCCGGTCCAGCGCGCGCCGCGCCTCGTCGTCGAGGGCCACGGCGCCCGCGCGCGCCGCGCTGACCGCGTGCGCGACCGTGGTCGGGCCCGGCAGCGGGACGATCACCGGCGAGAGGTCACGTAGCCACGCCAGCGCCAGCTCCGCCGGCGCGCAGCCCAGCCGCGCCGCCTCGCGGCGCACCGTCGGATCGGTCGCGAGCCGGCGCGCGCCCGCCGGGCCGCCGAGCGGGCGGTGCGCGAGCACGCGCAGCCCGCGCGCCTCGCACCGCGCGATCACGCCGCCGAGCCAGGCGCCGAGGCGCCACGGCGACAGCTCGACCTCGACCGCGGCGAGCTCCGGGTCGACCGCGAGCGCCTCGTCGAGCATCGCGCGGTTGACGTTGCCGACGCCGGTCGCACGCGCCACGCCGTCCTCCCGCAGCCGCGCCAGCGCGCGCACGCTCGTCGCCAGCGGCACCTCCGGATCGACCGCGTGCAGCACGTACAGCGCCAGCGGCGCCCCGCCGAGGCGCGCCTGGCTCGCGCGCGCCGCGGCGGCGAGCGCGGCCGCGCGCCCATCGGGCACCCACCTCCCGCCCGGGCGCGTCAGCCCGCCCTTGGTGACCACGGTCACCGCGGCGCCCGCGCGCGCCGCGAGCGCCCGCGCGATCAGCCGCTCGTTGTGCCCGACGTCCGCGTCGTCGAGCCCGTAGGCATCGGCGGTGTCGAGCAGCGTCACGCCGGCGTCGAGCGCGGCGCGCAGCACGTCGAGCGCGCGCGCATCGTCGCGCTCGGGCGCCGTCGACAGCCGCATGCACCCCAGCGCGAGCGGGCGATCTGGCGCGACGAGCTCCGTGGGCAACGCGAACCTCGCCGCCAGGCTACCATCCCCGGATGCTCCGCCGCGCCCTGCCCTTCGCGCTCGCCGCCGTCGCCACCGCCGCGGCGTGCGGCGCCACGCCGACGCGCCCGCCGCCCGACGACGCGCCCGGCGGCCAGCTCACCGGCTGCACCCCGGACGTCCCGGTGCGCGGGTTCAAGGACAGCCTCGCGAACAAGCTCGGCAGCCCGCGCCACGTCGCCGACGACGTGATCGTCGGCGTCGGCCAGCCGATCACGATCGAGGGCAAGTTCCACTACGGCAAGGTCGGCAAGGATCTCGAGGACGAGGACGTCACGCTGCTGGTCGCGGCCGACGCGTGCGGACCGTGGACGCCGGTCGACACCCGCTCGACCGACGACGACGGCCGCGTCCGGTTCGAGCGCGTCGCGCGCACCGCGCCGGAGCTGACCCACGTCCAGATGGTGGCGGTGGGCGACGGCTCGCGCGCGATCACCACCGTGCGCGTCGTCGCGCCGGGGACGCGCGCCGTGCTGTTCGACGTCGACGGCACGCTCACCCAGGACGACGGCGAGCTGTTCGAGGACCTCACCGGCGGCACCGCCGAGGCGTGGCCGGGCGCCGCCGACGTCGCGCACCGCTGGCACGGCCTCGGCTACCAGGTCGTCTACATCACGGGGCGCCCGTACGCGCTGCGCGAGGGGACCCGCCAGTGGCTCGCCGCCAAGGGCTTCCCGTCGGCGCCGCTGATCACCGTCGACCGCTGGCGCGACGCGATCCCGTCGCGCGGCAAGGTCGGCGAGTTCAAGCGCACGACGATCTCCGCCCTGATCGCCTCGGGGCTGGTGTTCGAGGCCGCCTACGGCAACGCCGCGACCGACGTCTGCGCCTACGCCGAGGCCGGCATCGACCCGACGCGGACGTTCATCACCGGCGCCGATCCGAAGCCGTGCGACGCCTACCCGCCGCCGCACACGCTGCCGAGCTACGTCGATCACCTGCCGACGCTCGCCAACCAGCCGCCCGCGCCGGCTCCGTGATCAGTCCTCCGGATCGGGCGGCGCCAGCAGCCGACGGAGCAAGGCGTCCAGCCCGGCGGCTCGGGCCTGGGACTCGAGGTAGTCGCGATCCAGCTCGGCACGACGCAACCTCGCGACGGCCAGCGCGTCTTGCCACTGGCGGTCCGAGACCTCACCACCCTGCTCGTACCATCGTAGCTTCTGCAGGATCACGTCCTCGGAGCTGAGGATGGGGAGCTGCCGACCCTGGTAGACCACCGTCCGACGCCGGGTCAGCTGCGCGCGAGAGAGCGGATCATCCGGGCAGCAGAAGACGTCGACCTTGGTCACGGACTCGAGCTGGATGACGTTGAACGAGCGCCGCTCCCGGATCGCCCAGCGCACCACGTCCGCGACCACGTAGTACGTGGCCTCCAGCGCATTCACCAGCGCCGCCGCGTGGACGAGTCGGAGGTCGGCGACGAGGTCAACATCCGCGGTGGCTCGAGGGACGCCCTGCAGCGAGCTGGCGACCGAGCCACCGACGACCCACGGAACCGACAGGTCGTCGAACACCTTCCCCACCTCCAGCGCCGCGGCGATCTCGGACAGCAGCATCAGCGCCCGTGAGCTGCCGGATCCCAGCCGAACGCGCGGATCATCGTCTCGCGATCGAGGCTTCGCGACGCAAGCCGGAGACGGACCTCGCGCTCGGTGGCCGCGGGATAGCGCCTCCGGATCTCCGCGCACGCGAGCTCGTTGAGCGCGCGACCGAGCCCGAGGACCTTCTCGAGTCGCTGCGCGTCCGTCCGGGCACGCCACAGCTCGAGGTACTTCGCCTCGACGTCGAGCGGCGTGTCCTCGAACAGCCGGTCGCGCTGGTGCGGTGCCGCCACGGCGAGACTCTAGCGCATGGACGCCGGCGGCGGCGCGGAGATCAGCCGACCGTCCCGGCACGCGAAGCGCGACAGGATGAGCGGCGTCGCCCGCGGCTCGGCGCCGAGGCCGCGCGGCAGCACGACGTGCCACTCGCCGCCCGCGCCCCCGCGCGCGAGCGCGAGCGGCAGGCCGA
>WYBA01000428.1 GCA_011526095.1 Myxococcales bacterium
CCTCGAGCAGGCCCGAGCGCCAGGCGCTGGGGATCTACGCTGATCGACCCTCCCAGGGTGAGCGGCACAGGGCTGTTCGCCAGACGGCCATTCCCGACGACGTCGGTGAGAGGCGGCGGACGAACGGACTCTTGCCTGCGTCGCCAAACTGACCGGCATTGGACCCCACCCCGCCCAGAGCACGCGGCTCGCCGCCCGCCAGCCCCGGCTCAGATCACGCCGCGGCGCTGCTGATCGCGCTCGATCGAGCGGAACAGCGCGCCGAAGTTGCCCTCGCCGAACGACAGGTGGTTCCGGCGCTGGATCATCTCGACGAAGATCGGCCCGATCAGGTTGCGGGTGAAGATCTGCAACAGGTAACCGTGCTCGTCGCCGTCGACCAGCACGTTGCGGCGCCGGATCTCGTCCCTGTCCTCGGTGACGCCGGGGACGCGGTCGAACACCGTGTCGTAGTAGTCGCCGTCGATGTCGAGCGTCTCGATCGGCGCGCCCTCGAGCCCGCGCAGCGACGCGAGCAGGTCGTCGGTGAGGAACGCGACGTGCTGGATCCCCGGGCCACCGTACTGATCGAGGTACTCGTCGATCTGCGACAGCCCCTCGCCCTCGCGCGCGGTGCCCTCGTTGATCGGGATGCAGAACGAGCCGTCGGGCGAGCGCAGCGCGTAGGAGGTGAGGCCGGTGCGCTCGCCGCGGATGTCGAAGTAGCGCACCTCGGTGAACCCGAACACGTCCTTGTAGAACGAGGCCCACCGCTGCATCGTGCCGTGCGGGACGTTGTTGGTCAGGTGATCGATCGCGCGGAACCCGAGCGAGGGGACCTCGACCGGCCGCGGGTGCGTCGTGAACCCCATCGCGCGCCACCGCGCCGGGTTGCGCCAGCCGTCGATCAGGTAGATCAGGCTGCCGCCGATGCCCTCGACCGCGGGGATCACCTCGCTGCCGCGGGTCAGGTCGCCCTCGACGATCGCCCCGCCGCGCGCCGCGACGAGCTGCGCCTCGGCGTCGGCGTCGGGGCAACGCCAGCCCATCGCCGGGATGCACGGGCCGTGGGCGCGGGCGAACCGCGCCGCGAACGCGTCGTCGAACACGTCGCCATCGGGCCGGTGGAGCAGGAACGTGATCTCGCCCTGCTCGTACAGATCGATGCCGCGGCCGACGTGGCGCATCGTGCGCGAGAACCCGAACGCGGTGAGCAGCCGGTGGAGCTTGTCGGGCTCGGGCCCCGCCAGCTCCACGAAGTCGATTCCCTCGATCGTCATCGCTTGGCCTCCTGCCAGCTCTGCCAGTAGTCCGCGCGCTCGATCGCCTCGGCCCCGGGCCCGGCGCGCAGCGGGCGGCGGGTGTCGACCATCACGGCCACCTCGTCGGTGCGCGCCGCCCCGGCGACGCGCTCGGCGGCGCCGGGCTGCGGGCCGTGGTGGATGCCCTGCGGGTGGAACGTCACCATCCCGGCGCCGACGCCGGTGCGGCTGAAGAACGTGCCGCGGTGGTAGAACAGCACCTCGTCGTAGTCGATGTTGGAGTGATAGAACGGCACCTTGAGCGCGCGCGGATCCGCCTCGAGTGGGCGCGGCAGGAACGTGCACACCACCGCGCCCGGCATCGCGAACGTCGCGTGCGCGGTCGGCGGCAGGTGGTAGCGCTCGCACGACAGCGGGCGGATGTCGTCGACGTTGAGCCGGCGCGGCGCCAGCGTCCCCTTCCATCCGACGACGTCGAGCGGATCGTGCGGGTAGAACACGCGGGTGAGCGCGCCCTCGCGCTGGATCACGACCTGCCACTCGCCGCGCGGATCGGGGCCGAGCGAGGTGCCCTCGCCCGGCGTCGGGACCTCGATCACCGCGGGATCGAACAGCGCGTGCTGGCCGATCAGCCCGCGCTCCGGCACGACGACCTCGCCCGCCGCCTCGATCGCGAGGATCCGGGTCGGCGAGGTCGGCGCGAGGCGGTGGACCGTGCCGCGCGGGATGCTGAGGTAGTCGCCGGCGCGGTAGGCGAGCGGGCCGAAGTCGGTCTCGAGCCGGCCGGCGCCGGCGTGGACGAACAGCAGCTCGTCGGCGTCGGCGTTGCGGAACAGGTAGGGCATCGGCGCGTCGAGCGCGGCGAGGTGGAGCCGCACGTCGTCGTTGCCGAGCAGCAGCGTGCGCGCGAGGTAGTCGCCGGCGGCGACGCCCGTGGTGTCGTAGGCGCGCGGGCGCAGCGGGCCCTCGATCCGCGTCCAGCCGACCGGGGCGTGGCGGCGGTAGAGGTGCGCGTAGCGCCCGGCGAAGCCGTCGCGCGCGTACTCCTCCTCGACGGTGCCGTCGGGGAGCCCGACGTGCGCCTGCGCGGCGATCCGGCCGCGGGTGTACGGGATGTCCATGGCCGGCACGGTCGCAAGGGCCAGCCCGCGGAGAAAAGAACAAACTTCTGCCATACACTGTTCAGGCGATGAACATCACGCTCGACCAGGCGCGCGCGCTCGACGCCCTCGATCGCCACGGCACGCTCGTCCGCGCCGCCGGCGCGCTGCGCAAGGGCCACCCCGCCGTGCTCTACGCCCTGCGCCAGCTCGAGGGCCAGGCCGGGCTCGACCTGCTCGACCGCCGCGGCTACCGCCTGCGCCTGACGCCGGCGGGGCGGCGCGTGCTCGGGCTGTGCCGCCGGCTGCTCGACGCCGAGGCCGAGCTGGTCGCGGCGTGCGCCGAGATGCGCACCGGGTGGGAGCCGGCGCTGCGGGTCGTCTACGACGGCATCATCCCCGACGCGCCGATCCTGCGCGCGGTCGGCGCGATGGTCGCCGAGCGCGCGCCGACCCGCGTCCACGTCTCGGCCGAGTTCCTCGGCGGGGTCGAGCAGGCGTTCGCGGCACACGACGCCGACCTGATGGTCGCGGTGCTGCCGGCGACCACCGCCGGCCTGGTCGCGACCCGGCTGCCGCCGGTGCGCGCGCTGCTCGTCGCGCACCGCGGCCACCCGCTGGCGCGCGCGCGCGGCGCGCTCGACGACGCCGCGCTGGCGGACCACGTGCTGATCACGGTGCGTGGCAGCGACCCGCGGCTGGCGCTGCCCACCGCCGATCTCGAGCGCCGCGCGACCGTCGACCTCAACGACTTCCACGCCAAGCGCGCCGCGATCGCCGCGGGCATCGGCTTCGGCTGGCTGCCGGAGCACCTGTGCCGCGCCGACCTCGACCGCGGCGCGCTGCGCCTGCTCCGCTACGCCGGCGGCCACGAGCACGTGTTCGCGCCGCGGCTCTACCACCGGGCCGGCGCGCGGCCGGGCCCGGCGGCGCGCCGTGTCGTCGAGGCGCTGACGGGGTGAGCACCCCCGGCCGCTGGGGCCAGCCCGTGGTGGCGATCCCCCGGCCCCGGCGCAAGACCTGCGTCGCGCCCTCCGCGCGCGCGATTCCTGCGCGAATCCCGCCGAGGCGCGACGACCTTCCGGTCACTTGGCGAGACGCCGTCGCGAGGCGCGCGCCTTGCTTGGCCCAGTGGGCGTGCTGACCGCCGCCGCCCCGTACCCGGAGGCATCCCCCATCCTGCACGCCGCGGCGGAGGCCGCGCGGCTGGCGCCGAGCACCCACAACACCCAGCCGTGGCGGCTCCGGCTCCGCCGCGACGCCACGCTGGAGCTGGCGTGGGATCCCGATCGCCACCTCGCGACGATCGACCCGCAGCGACGGCAGATGATCACCAGCTGCGGCTGCGCGCTGTTCAACGCGCGCATCGCGATCCGGGCCGCGGGGTACCGCGAGGACATCGAGCTGTTCCCCGACCCCGAGCGGCCCGAGGTGGTCGCCACGATCCGGCTCGGCCTGCCGCGCGCCGCGAGCGAGGACGACCTCGTGCTCGCCGCCGCGATCCCGCAGCGCCACACCAACCGCCGCCCGTTCCTCGACCGACCGGTCTCGGCGGCGATCGCCGACCAGCTCGCGCGCGCCGCCCGCGCCGGCCGGGCGCGGCTGCTGCGGCTGGACCCCGCGCAGAAGTCGGAGCTCGGCTGGCTGGTCGCGAACGCCGACCGCGCGCAGTTCGAGGATCCCCGCTACCGGGAGGAGCTGAGCCGGTGGCTCGCGCCGCGGCGATCGCGGCGACGCGACGGCATCCCGTTCAGCGAGAAGGAGTACGGCTCGTCCTGGCCGTTCGCGCTGCACCGGACGCTGCGCGACCCTGGCCTCGGCGAGCGGTTCGGCGAGCTCGAGCGCGACCGCATCCTCGGCGCGCCGATGCTCGTCGCGCTCGCGGTCGACGCCGACGAGCCGCTGGACTGGCTCGACTGCGGCCTGGCGCTGCAGGCGGTGCTGCTCCGCGCCACGGCGCTCGGCCTGTCGGCGTCGTTCCTCAACCAGGTGCTCGAGGTGCCGGAGCACGCGCACGCGATCGCGCAGCTGCTCGAGACGCAGCTCGAGGTCCAGATGATCCTGCGGATGGGCTGGGCGCCGCCGCCCGAGGCGACCGCGCCGCGCCGGCCGCTCGAGGAGATCCTCGTCGTCGAGTAGCCGCCGCGCGCCGGCTCGCGGCTTGACCGCCTGGCGCCGCGCCCCGACACTGGTCGGACGTGATCGGCGAGGTCATCGGCAGCTACCGCATCGTGTCGGAGCTCGGCAGGGGCGGCATGGGCATCCTCTACCGGGTCGAGCACGTCCAGCTCGGCCGCCCCGCCGCGCTCAAGATGCTGCTGCCGGCGCTCGCCCGGGATCCCGAGCTGGTCCAGCGGTTCTTCCACGAGGCCAAGGCGGCGGCGGCGATCGACCACCCCGGCATCGTCGAGATCTACGACTTCGGCACCCACGCCGACGGCTCGGCTTACATCGTGATGGAGCTGCTCACCGGCGAGACGCTGCTGGCGCGGCTGCGGCGCGGGCCGATCCCGCCGGCCGAGGGCGCCGCGCTGATCGCGCAGGTCGCGGGCGCGCTCGCGGCCGCCCACGCGCAGCGGATCGTCCACCGCGACCTCAAGCCGGACAACATCTTCCTCACGCCCAACGACGCCATCCCCGGCGGCGTGCAGGTCAAGCTGCTCGACTTCGGCATCGCCAAGCTGCAGGCGCCCGACGGTGGCGACGGCGGCGGCACGTTCCGGACGCAGACGGGACAGCTCATCGGCACGCCCGCCTACATGAGCCCCGAGCAGTGCATGGGCAAGGCGGACCTCGATCACCGCACCGACCTGTACTCGCTGGGCTGCATCCTGTTCCACGTGCTGTGCGGACGCCCGCCGTTCCTCAGCGAGCACGGCTCGGGCGTGCTGATCGCGGCGCAGCTGCGGGACCCGCCGCCGCCGCCGCGCAGCCTCGCGCCGACGCTCGCGCCGGCGCTCGAGGCGATCGTGCTGCGGCTGCTCGAGAAGGAGCCCGACGCGCGCTACGCGTCGGCCGTGGAGGTCAAGGCGGCGCTGATCGCGGCCGGCGCCGAGGCGCCGTCGACCGCGCTGCTCGCGGCGCAACTCGGCGCCGCGCCGACCGAGCGCCAGGTGGCGCCAGGGCCCACGTCGACGTCGTCGACGTCGTCGGCGGCGGCAGGGGCGACGCCGACGACGACGCGCAGCGGCGCCGCGGGCGAGGTGGCGACGCCGACGCCAGCGGACGGCGCGGCCGCGGCGCGCCCGGCGGGCCCCGCGCGCTGGCTGATGATCGGCGGCGCGGCCGTCGCGATCGCCGGCGTCGCGGCGTTCCTGGTCGTGCGCGCGACGCGCGACGACGACGGCGGACGTGCCGCGGCGCCGCCGTCCGACGCCGCCGTGGTCGCGGTGACGATCGACGCGGCGCCGCTGGCGACCGCGACGATCGACGCCGCGCCGGCGGTGGCCGTCCCGGTCGACGCCACGCCGCTGGCGACCGCGACGATTGACGCTGCCCCGGTGGTGACCGCCCCGGTCGACGCCGGCTCGCCTGGCGCCGACGCCACGGTGTCCAGCGCGCTGACGCCGGACGCCGACGGCGGGGCCGCGCCCCTGCCCGACGCCGCCGCGGCGCCCGGGATCACGCCGGCGAGCGAGCCGCGGCTCACGCTCGCCGCGGCCACCGTCGCCGCGGGCGCCGCGGTCGACGTCGCGTTCGCCGCGCCGCTGCACGCCGCGCCCGGCGAGCAGTTCTGGATCACGATCGTCGCGGCCGGCGCCCCCGACACGACGTGGGGCGCCTACCGCTACATCGACGACGGCGCGCAGGCGATCCAGCTCACGGCGCCCACGGCGCCTGGCGCCTACGAGGTCCGGCTGCACGGCAACTACCCGACGCGCACCACCAACGTCGTCGCGCGCGCGGCGATCCAGGTCCAGTAGCGCTCCGACCGCCACGTCGGGATCGGGTCGGAGCACGTCTGGGCGGGGTGGGTCCCGACGAGCTCTGCTCGTCGGGCGGGGCGGCGAGCCCCGTGTGATCGACGGCGCGCGCGGCATACTGCCACCATGTCGACCTACCTCGTCACCGGCGCGTCGCGCGGCCTCGGCCTCGAGCTCGCCCGCCAGCTCCAGGCCCGCGGCGATCACGTGATCGGCGCGGTGCGCGATCCCGCCGGCGCCGACGCGCTGCGCGCGACCGGCGCCCGGATCGAGCCGCTCGTCGTCGACGACCCGGCGAGCGTGGCCGCGCTCGGCGCGCGCCTCGCGGACACGCCGATCGACGTGCTGGTCAACAGCGCCGGCGTCGGCGGGCTCGGCCGCGGCCTGCCCGACCTCACGGCCGAGGAGCTCCACCGCTACTTCGCGGTCAACGCGGTCGGCCCGGTGCTCGTCACCCAGGCGGTGCTGCCGTCGCTGCGCGCCGGCCGCTTGCGCCGCGTCGCGCACCTCACCTCGCTGATGGGCTCGATCGCCGACAACACCAGCGGCGCCGCCTACGCCTACCGCGGCAGCAAGGCCGCGCTCAACATGCTCAACAAGAGCATGGCGCTCGAGCTCGGGCGCGAGGGCTTCGTGTGCGTCGTGCTCAACCCCGGCTGGGTCCAGACCGACATGGGCGGGCCCCACGCGCCGACGCCGGTCGCGGACAGCGTCCGCGGCCTGCTCGCGATCGTCGACAGCCTGACGCCCGAGCGCAACGGCCGCTTCTTCCACTTCGACGGGCGCGAGCTGCCCTGGTAGCCCTTCACAGGCCGCGGCGCTCCCACCGCGCCCGCGCCTTCTCCGCCTCGCCCTCGCGCGTCCGCGGCTCGCCGCGCGCCGGCAGCGCCGCGAGCAGCTCGGCGGTCGCCGCCGCGACGCGCTCGACCGCGGCATCGAACGCGGCCTGCGCCGCCTGCGGCGGCCGCGCCGCGCCCGACACCTTGCGCACGTACTGCAGCGCCGCCGCGTGGATCTCCTCGGGCGTGGTCGGCGGCTCGAAGTGGTGCAGGACGCGGATGTTGCGGCACATGCGGTCAGTGTGCCCGAGCCGGGCGTATCGTCGCGACATGGACGCGACGTTCGAGCTGCGCGGGGTCCGCGTGCCGCGGCTGGTCTACGGCACGGCGTGGAAGGAGGAGCGCACGGCGGCGCTGACCCGCCAGGCGCTCGACGCCGGCCTGCGCGGGATCGACACCGCCAACCAGCGCAAGCACTACGTCGAGGCCGGCGTCGGCGAGGCGCTCGCGGCCGCCGGGCTGCCGCGCGAGCAGCTCTACCTCCAGACCAAGTTCACCTACGCGCGCGGCCAGGACCACCGCCTGCCCTACGACCCGTCGGCGCCGCTGCCGGCGCAGGTCGAGCAGTCGTTCGCCAGCTCGCTCGCGCACCTCGGCGTGACGCGCCTCGACGGCTACGTGCTGCACGGCCCCGAGACCGGTCGCGGCCTCACCGACGGCGACTGGCAGGTGTGGCGGGCGATGGAGGCGCGCCACGCCGCCGGCGACGTCGCGCTGCTCGGCGTCAGCAACGTCACCGCCGAGCAGGTGCGGGCGCTGCTCGCCGGCGCCCGCGTCGCCCCCGCGATCGTCCAGAACCGCTGCTACGCGCGCACCGACTGGGACGCGGAGGTGCGCGCGCTGTGTCGCGCCCACGGCCTGGCCTACCAGGGGTTCTCGCTGCTCACCGCCAACCGCGCGGTGGCGGAGGGGCCGGCGCTCGCCGCGATCGCGGCGCGGCTCGGCGCGACCGCGGCGCAGGTCGTGTTCGCGTTCGCGCTGCGCGTCGGGATGATGCCGCTGACCGGCACGTCGAGCCGCGTCCACCTCGACCAGGATCTCGCCGCGCTCGCGCTCGCCGACCGGCTGACGGCCGACGACGTCGCCGCGATCGAGCGCGCCGAGGCGTGACCTACCCCGCCGGGACGCGGAGCAGGTCGTCCTCGAGCGGCTGACCTTCGGCGCGCGGCTCGACCGCGCTGCGCGGGTGCGGCGCGTGGCGCGGCGACCACCGCGCGGCGGCGGCGACGAACGACAGCGCCCACGCGCGGCGCGGCGCCGCGGTGCGGTTCTTCGGCGAGCGGTGCAGCACGAGCGTGTCGTGGACGACCGCGCCGCCGGCCGGCGTCGGCGCGGCGAGCCCGGGCTCGTCGGGCGGCACGGCGATCGGCGGCAGCGCGGCGCGCGGATCGTCGTCGCCGTACATCCCCCACGCCGCGCGCAGCTCGCCGGCGGTGTGCGTCCCCGGCAGGTAGAACAGGCAGCCGTTGGCCTCGGTGACGTCGTCGAGCGCGACCCACAGCGTCACGCCGTCGGGGCGGTCGAGCGGCAGGTACGAGTAGTCCTGGTGCCAGGCCATGTCCTCGCCGTCGGGCAGCTTGTTGAGCAGGTGGTCGTGGAACAGCACGACCTCGGGCAGCCCGGTCGCGGCGCACGCCAGCCGGCCGAGCCGCGGCACCAGCGCGGCGAGCGCGGGCGCCTTGCGCCAGGCGTCGTGGACGATCTGCGCGTAGCCGCCGGTCACGGCCTGATCGAGGACCTCGGCGAACGCGGCGCGCGCGGTCGCGAGCGCGGCGGCGTCGAGCGCGGGCCCCAGCGACGCCACGCCGTGGACGCGCAGCGCCGCGCCCGGATCGGCGGCGGGGCGGGTCAGCGACGACAGCGGCGTGGCCATCGCGGTCATGCTACACGGCCCTCGCCCGTGCCGGACACGCCCTCGCCTGCCGATCACCGGGTCGATCACTGGGTCGGCCGCCTCGTCACCGCCGCGCGCCGCCGGCGCGGCCTGCACCTGTTCGTCGCCGTGCTGCGCCTGCTGCTCGGGTTCGCGTTCCTGCCCGCGGGCCTCAAGAAGCTGCTCGACCAGCCGTTCACCGACCCGGCGAACCACGGCCGGTTCCACGACTTCCTCCACGCGTTCCACGACACCGGCGTGTTCTACCAGGCGGTCGGCGCGCTCCAGCTCGTCGCGGCGGCGCTGCTGCTCACGCAGCGGTACGCGCTGCTCGGCGCGCTGGTGATGCTGCCCGTGCTCACGGCGATCACGGTGTTCTGCTGGAGCACGGCCGTGGTGCCGACGGCGATCGTCGCGACGCTGATGTGGAGCGGCGTCGTCGGGCTGGTCGTGTGGGACCTCGACCGGTGGCGCGGCGTGCTGCGGCCCGACGGCGCGCCCGCGCCGGCGCCGCGCGCGGCCGACGCGGCGCGGCCGGACGTGGCGGACCTGGGCCTGATCGATCGCCGGCTGTGGGCGTGGTGCGGCGTGGTCATCCTCGGGCTGTACCTGGCGACGACCGCGCTCGCCGGGCGGATCTACCGGCCGCGGGGCGTCGAGCTCGACGCCCCGTCGTTCTACCTGCTGCTGGTCATCCCGCTGGTGCCGGTGGCGACGTGGTGGATCGAGCGACGGCGCCGCGCGCGCTGATGGCATGATAGGCGCGATGCGCGTCGTCGTCGGCCAGTACGAGGGCATCGACGCCACGCCCGTGCTGCCGCTGGCGGCCGGCGTGCTGGTGGCGACCGCGCGGCGCGACCCGGCGCTCGCCGGTACGTCGTACGACGTCGCGATCGAGCGCAGGCCGGTGGCCGAGGCCGCGGCGGCGATGGGAGACGGCGGCCCGCCCGACGTGATCGGGCTGTCGCTGTACCCGTGGAACGCGGCGTACTCGCTCGCGGTAGCCGCCGCGGCGCGGCGCGCCTACCCCGACGCGCTGATCGTCGCCGGCGGCCCGTCGGTGCCGCGGCGGCCCGAGCGCGCGCGCCAGGTGCTCGACCAGCAGCCGGCGATCGACGTGCTGGCGTTCGGCGAGGGCGAGGTCACGTTCCCCGCGCTGCTGCGGGCCCGGCGCGCGGGCGCCGCGCTCGACCCGATCGCCGGGCTGGCGGTGCGCCGCGCCGACGGGGCGCACCTCGTCACCGCGCCGCCCGAGCGCGTGCTCGATCTCGGCGCGACCGGCTCGCCCTACCTCGACGGCACGTTCGACGCGCTGTGGGCGCGGCACCGCGGCCGGTTCTCGATGGCGCTGTGCGAGACCAACCGCGGCTGCCCGTTCTCGTGCACGTTCTGCGACTGGTCGCTGACCAAGCGCGTCGTCGAGTTCCCGCTCGAGCGGGTGCACGCCGAGCTGGCGTGGGTCGTCGATCACGGCGTGGGCCACCTGATGCTCGCCGACGCCAACTTCGGGATCCGCCCGCGCGATCTCGCGCTCACCCGCCACCTCGCCGCGCTGCGCGCCGCGACCGGCCGCCCCAGCTCGTTCTACTTCTACCTGACCAAGAACGACCACGCGCGGAACCTCGAGACGATCGAGCTGCTGCACGACGCCCAGATCGCGACGTGGGTCGGGCTCGCGGTGCAGGACTTCGACGACGACGTGCTGGCGGCGGTGCAGCGCGACAACATCCAGACCGGCGAGGCCAACCGGCTGCGCGAGCTGTGCGGCGCGCGCGGGATCCCGACGTTCAACGAGCTGATCCTGGGGTTGCCGGGGCAGACCTACGCGTCGTTCACGCAGACGGTCGCGACCGCGATGGCCGGCTACCCGCGCCACGACTTCGTGCTGTTCCTGTGCCGGCTGATCGACAACGCCGAGCTGGGATCGCCGGCGTCGCGCGCCACCCACGGGCTGGTGACGCGGCGGTGCCGGTGGCCGAGCTCGACGCCGGGGTGGGATCCGGTCGTCGACGAGCAGCAGGAGGTCGTCGTCGGGACGCGCGCGCTGCCGGTGGAGGACTGGGCGCGCGCGTTCCGCTACGCGTTCCTCGCCGCGGCGCTGTACAACCTGCGCCTGCTGCGCGTGGTGCTGCGCCACGTCGGCGAGGGGCTGGGGCTGGACCTGCGCGCGCACGTCGCGCACCTCGACGCCGCGGTCGCGACGGCGCCCGCGGGGAGCGTGTACGCGGCGTTGCGGGCGGAGCTCGATCGCTTCGCCGGGTCGATCCTCGCCGGCGGGCCGTTCGTGCTACCGCCGCCGGGCGCCCCGGACGGCGGCGCGGCGCCGGTCTACGTCGACGAGGCGCTGGCGCACATCGCGCTCACCCGGTACGACGCGTTCCTCGCCGAGACGGCGGCCCACACCCGGGCGTTCGTCGGCGGCGCAGGCGACGACGACGCGCTCGCCGACGCGTTCCGATACCAGGCGCTGATCACCCCGCGGTGGGGCGAGCGCGCGCCGCGCGAGGAGGCGTTCGCGCACGACTGGCCGGCGTACGTGGCGGCCGGCGGGACCGGCGCGGCGCTGGCGGCGCGCGCCGTGACCGTGCGGTTCACGCCGCCGCCGTACGCGGGCGCGGCGCACCGCGCCGAGGCGATCGCCACCCACCTGGCGTGCGTGCGCGCGCGCCTCGACGTCGGGGCGGTGGAGCTCGTCGACGAGACGTCGGCGCGGGCGGCGGCGGGGCGCGGCGGGCGCGGGCTGGTCGTGCTGCCGGCGCGCGGCTGAATGTCCGCGGGGGCGACGCGGGGCTCGCCGCCCTGCCGGACGAGCCGAGCTCGTCGGCCCCCGGCCCCCACAGCCTCGCCGACGAGATCACGTGTCGGCAGGGCTACGGCGCGTCGTCGATGATCGCGATCGCGGCGTTGTCACGGCCGCGCGCGGCGACGTCGTCGAGGATCGCGGCAACGGCGGCGTCGGGCGCGGCGGCGAGCGCGGCGGCGAGCGCGGCGGCGTCGAGGAGGCGATGGACGCCGTCGGAGACGAGCACGAGGCGATCGCCGGGCGCGAGCGCGACCTCGGCGACGTCCACCGTCGCGGGCGGGCCGATCCCGAGCGCCGAGGTGATCACCGTCGGGTGGCGCGCGATCACCTCCGCGACCTGCTCGGACGTGGCGCCGTGGTCCGCGAGCGCGCGGGCGAGATCGTGATCGCGCGTGAGCGCGGTGAGCGCGCCGGCGCGCCACCGCAGCGCGCGGCAGTCGCCGACGTGGGCGAGCGTCGCGCCCTCGGGCCCGAGCAGCGCGGCGACGGCGGCGGCGCCGCTGCCGCGCAGGCCGGGCTCGACCGCGGCCGCGGCGTCGAGGCGCGCGCCGCCGGCGAGTAGCGCGGCCGGCAGGCGCTCCGCGTCGCGGCGCGCGGCGGCGGCGTCCGGGGCCGCGAGTGCGTCGAGCGCGCCGTCGGCGACGACCGTCGCGGCGCGCGCGCCCGACGAGATGCCGCCCATGCCGTCGAGGACGACCACCAGCCGCAGCGCGGCGTCGGCGACGACCGCGTCCTCGTTGACGTGGCGCATCGCGCCCTGGTCCGTGCCGACCGTGACGCGCCACCGCCGCGCCCCCGTGACCACGGTCAGCCCGGCCGTCCACCGTCGTTCACCGCAGGGCGAGCGCATGGCCACAGGATGCGCGGGACGCGGCGCGTCGGCCAGACGGTCGCGCCGGACGGGCGCCGGGGCCCCGGCCCATCCGCCGGCCGCCGCGCCGTGCCACTTCGGCAACGCCACCGCGCCGACCGCGCCATTCCGACAGCCGCGTGGCGCGCTCGGCCGCCCACCTCCCCGAAACCCCACGGGCCACCCCGGCATACCGACTGCACACCTCGCGCCCGTGCGTCGCCACCTCCCGCCCCTCGCGCTCGGCCTCGCCGCCCTGCTCGCGGTCGCGGCCCTGGTCGCCTGGACCTCGGAGCGCCGCCCGCTCGCCCCCCTCTCGGAGGGTGTCATCCGATCTCCAAGTATCGAGACTCAAACGAGCTCACCGGCATTCCCCCCCCAGGACCCGCCAGCCTCGGTCGCGTCCCCGCCACCGCCTGCGCTCCCCATCGCCGGCTGGGTCATCGACGGCGCCGGCCAGCCGGTCTCGGGTGTGCGCGTCACGATCGATCACGAGGACCCGGCGCTCGCCGACCTCGTCGCGACCACCGACGGCTCGGGCGCGTTCCACCTGGCCCCGTTCGCCGGCTCGCCCACCGTCCGCCTCGAGGCGCCGCACGTGCTCGCCGCCGAGCTGCGCTGGCAGCCGGGCGCCCCCGCGCCGCGCATCCTGCTCACCCGCAAGGTCACGATCACCGCGCGGGTCATCGCCGACGGCGCGCCGGTCGCCGGCGCAGAGATCGCGCTCAGCGATGGCTCGGGCGCAGCGGTGGCGACGACTCGCACCGACGCGGACGGCCGCGCCGCGTTCACGGACCTGATGGCCGGCGCGTACGAGCTGTGGGCACGCGACGATGCCCGCGTCTCGCCGCTCGGCCGCACGAGCGCCATCGGCGACGCGGCGACCGCGCCGGTCGAGCTGGTGCTCGACCGCGCCGGCCGCCTCGCCGGGCAGCTCGTCGCCGACGCGGCGCTCCCGGCGGGCGCGCACGTGACCGTCACGCCGCTCGATCTCGACCACGCGACCCGCGTCGCCGAGGCGGGCGACGACGGACGGTTCGAGCTGACCGCGTTGCCGCCGGGACGGTGGCGCGTCGTGGCGACGGTCCCGGGCATGTTCCAGCTCGGCGACGACGTCGTCACGGTCGGCGCCGCCCCCGCGGCCGCGACGATCCGGATGTCGCGGGCCGGCACCGTGCGCGGCACCGTCGTCGACGCCACCGGCGCGCCCGTCGCCGGCGCGACGCTGGTCCTGCGCGCCCAGGGCGCCGGCCAGCACGGCTCGCACGCCGACGTCGCGCCGACGTCCGCGCGCGGCGACGCGCTGCGCTGGGTCCACCCGCTGGCGGGCCCGCGCCAGATGCCGATGCGCGACTCGCGCCGGTTCGGCGCGGCCCGGCACGGGGCGCGCCCCGCCGAGTGCGGCCGCGGCCACTGCGGCGTCGACCTCGGCGGCAAGCGCGGCGTCGTCGTCCACGCGGCCGCCGATGGCGTGATCGCCCGGGTCGTCCGCGAGATCCGCAAGGAGTCCGGCCGCTACGTCATGATCGAGCACGCCGGCGGGCTGCGCAGCTACTACATGCACCTCGACGAGATCCGCGGCGACCTCGACGTCGGCCAGCCGGTCGTCGCGGGCGCGCCGATCGGCACCGTGGGACGCACCGGCGTGATCAAGTCCGGCCCGCACCTGCACTTCTCGATCGCCCAGGAGCGCGCGGGGCGGACGACCTACCTCGATCCCGAGCCGATCCTCCGCCACGCGGTGGTGCGGGCGCAGCCGGCGCCGTTCGTCGAGCCCGACGTGCTCGGCGCGACCCGCGTCGCGACGCGCGCCGGCGATGGCGCCGCCGCGCCCGCGGCGTCCGCTCGCTTCGTCACGGACGCCCGCGGCGCGTTCACGATCGACGGCGTGGAGCCAGGCGAGTACGTCGCCGCGGCGTTCCACCCGGAGCTCGCCGCGGGCGCGAGCTCGCCGTTCCGCGTGCGCGTCGCCGAGGCGACGGCGGGCGTGACGATCACGCTATCGGCGGGCGTCGTCGTCCACGGCCGGGTGTGGGGCGAGGCCGGGCCCATCGCCGGTGCGCGCGTGATCGCCGAGGAGGGCTTCGGCGAGACGAGCCACAAGGTGGCGAGCACGTACACCGACGCGGCGGGCGACTTCGAGCTCCGGGCGCTCGCGGGCTCGGTCGTGATCGCCGTCGACGCCGCCGGCCACGGCGCGACCGAGCGCGCCGTGTTCGTCGGCGCGGCGACGCCGACGCGGCTACGACAGCGCGAGGACTTCGAGCTCACGCGCCAGGACGCGCGCCTGCTCGGCGAGATCCTCGACCCGGATGGACACGCCGCCGCCGGCGTCGAGGTGAGGATCGTCGATGGACCGACGCTGCGCCGCCGCGCCGTGACCGACGCGCGCGGCGGGTTCGCGCTCGACCGCGTCGCGCGCGGGCGGTACACCCTCGAGCTGAGCGCGCCCGACTTCCCGGCGCAGCGCGCGGTCGTCACCGCAGATGCGTTCGCCGAGCTGCGGCTCGCGCAGGGCGCGCGGCTGCGGGTCGAGCTGCGCGACGGGCACACCGCGCGCGGCCTGCCCGGCGAACGGGTCACGGCGTCGGGCCCCGGCGGACGGACCGCCGAGGCGTTGACCGACGCGCGCGGCTTCGCCGACCTGCGCGGGCTCGCGCCCGGGGCGTGGACGCTGCGCGCCGACGCGACCGGGTACGTCGACGCGACGGTGGCGCTCGAGGTCACGGCCGGGCGCCACGCCCAGGACGTGCGGCTCGAGCTCCACCGCGGCGCCACGCTCGCCGGCATCGTCGTCGACGGCTACGGCCGGCGCGTCGAAGGCGCGCGCGTCACCGCGGGCGCCGCCGCCACGGTCACCGATCGAGACGGCCAGTTCCGCCTCACCGACGTCGCGACCGGCGCGATCGAGCTCGACGTCGCGTGGAACGACGCGCGCGGCGGCCAGCGCGTCGAGCTGCGCCCGGGCGACGAGCTGCTGTCGCTGCAACTCGCGGTCGTCGAGTAGCGCTCCGGCAGCCGGCGGCAGAAGCCGCTGGCATGCGGCCGCCGACCGAGGGGCGTCACCGACCGGAGGGTGTCACCCGCACGGATCGACGGGTGTCGGCTCGAAGGGTGTCGGCTCGAAGGGTGTCGGCTCGAAGGGTGTCGGCTCGAAGGGTGTCGGCTCGAAGGGTGTCGGCTCGAAGGGTGTCGGCTCGAAGGGTGTCGGCTCGAAGGGTGTC
>WYBA01000429.1 GCA_011526095.1 Myxococcales bacterium
CAGCGCCGCGCGCGGGGCGGGCGGCGTCGCGGCGCGCCACGCGGTGATCGCGTCGCCGGCGAGCACGTGGACGTCGTCGGTGTCGAGCGCGTGGACCAGCACGCCCTCACCGTCCGGCAGCGGCGCGGTCCGCGCCGGCGCGGCCGCGAGCGCGGCGGGCGCCACGCGCAGCACCGCGCGGCGCAGGGCGATCGCCGCCTGGGTCGCGGCGACGTCGGCCAGCGTGGCGAGCAGCGGGCGCGGGTCGCGGTCGTGGCTGCCGGAGCGGTCGAGCCGGCGCAGGTGGTACTCGGCGACGTGCTCGAGCACCCGGGCCGCTCCCTCGGCGGCGCCGTAGGCCCGGCCGAGACGCCACCACGCCCACGCCTCGCGCGCGCCCGGGCGCGGCCGGCCGAGCAGGGCGGGACTGCCGAACAGCCGGTGCGCGAGCGCGAGCGCGCGGCCGGCGCGGTCGGCGAGGCCGAACCGGTGCGCGCGATCGATCAGGGCGGCGCGGTCCGCGGCGTCGAGCTGGGCGGTCAGCCAGCCGACCTCGAGCAGGTTGCGCAGCAGCGGCGAGCCGATCGGATCGGCGAGCGCGTGCACGGCGGCGTGGAGCGCGCGCCACACGGGGTCGAGGATGTCCACGCCCCCGAGGACGTCGAGCCGGACGCGGCGCGCCCACGCGTCGGCGAGCGCGCCCGGCGGCAGCGGCGGTCGGGTCAGGTCGACGTGCAGGTCGATCTCGAGCTGCCCGACCGGGTTGTCGAGCGGGAAGTCGTGGGTGTCCTCGGTGGCGCCGTCGCGCGGGGCGTAGCCGAGCGCCGCCAGCCGCGCGATCGCGGCGCGCCGCGTCGGCCCGTCGCGCACCAGCAGATCGAGATCCGTCGTGACGCGCTCGCTGGCGTCGGCGTAGACCGAGGCGGCGAGCGCCGGGCCCTTGAGCACGATGACCTCGCCGACGGGCGCGATCGCGGCGAGCGCGTCGCCGAGCTCGGCGGCGCGGAACATCGCCTCGTGCCCCCACCTCGCGAGGTCGGCGGCGAGCTCGGCGTCGACGCCGGCCGGCCGCGGGGTCGCGCCGGGCCGGGCGGCGAGCAGCGGCGCGACGTCGTGCTCGCGGGCCAGCTCGAGCCAGCGGGCGCCGTCGATCGACCGGGCCGGCCCGCCGCCGCCCAGCCCCGCGCCGGGGAGGCCGACCGCCTCGGCGAGCCGGTCGGCGAGATCGGCGAGCGCGGGCTCGAGCGGCGGCCTCACGCGGCCTCCTCGTCGGGCGGGCCGAGCGCGTCGGCGAGCGCGGCGCGGGCCGACGCGACGTCGGCGAACGCGAGCGCGAACGCCGGGCCCGCCGCGAGCCGGGCGATCGTCGTGATCGCCTCGGGCGTCCGCCCGAGCCCGCCGAACGACGCCTCGACCAGCGCGAGCGCTGCCTGCCCCGGCGCGACCGGCGTGATCACCGCGCCGTCGACGTCGGCCGCGTAGCTCGTCCACACCAGCGCCGAGATCGACCGCGGCGCGCGCGACGGGCGCGGCGGCAGGTGGTAGCGCACGGGGCCGCGGATCGGATCGACCCACGTGCGCGACGCGGCGACGAGGTCGAACGCGCCCCGCTTGATCGTCGCGGCCTTGGGCAGCGGCGTCAGCGCGAGCGTGGCGTGATCGATCAGCGCGACCTCGTCGCCGAGGTAGTCGTGCGCGCCGCCGAGCAAGGCCGACAGCGTGGACTTGCCGCTGCCCTTGTCGCCGACGAGCACCACGGCCCCGTCGCGCCAGCCGATCGCCGCGGCGTGCAGCGGCACGGCGTCGGGGCGCGTGCGCACGATCCAGCCGAGCACCGACGCCTCGAGCGCCGGGGCCAGCGCGTCGGGCCGCGCGCGGAACAGCAGCATCCCGTCCAGGCACACCTGGAGCCGATCGCCGTCGTCACGCGCGACGAGCGCGCGCCCGCCAGGCCCCGGCGGGGCCGCGAACGCGCCGAAAACGGCGTCCATGGCGGACGCCTCCGGACTCCCGGCACGAGCGCACACCACCACCCGTGGGCCGAGCGCCCACCTTCGATCCACGACGCCGTGTCCCCCGACGTGAGCGGTCAGCGACCGCGGCCGCGGCCGCGGCCGCGGGGAGGCCGGTTGCCACCGCCACCGCCGCCGCCACCGCCGCCACCACCCCCGCCACCGCCACCGCCACCGCCGCCACCGCCACCGCCGCCCCACGAGCCCGCGGCGCGCGCGTTCTTCGCCGCCACGGTGGTCACGAGGCCGGCGCCGACGATGGCCGCGCTGGTCTTGAGCATCGCGCGACGGCTCACGGCCGCCTCGCTCTTCGACTTCGGCGCGGTCGCGCCGGTCTTGGTCTTCTTGGTCGCCATCAGTCCACGTCCCTCCGAGTGTTTGCGGCAGTACATCAGTGCACCGCCGAGTACTCAAGTCGGAAATACCCATCTCAATGCGTCGGAAAAACCGACATGTCACGCCACGCCAGGGCGAGCCCGGCCGCTATCCTCGACGTCGATGTCCGTCCCCGACACCGCCCGTCTCGACGCCGTGGAGCTCGCCGGCCTGGTGCGCCGCAGGGAGGTCACGGCGCGCGAGCTGACCGACGCCGCCCTCGCGCGCCTCGACCGGGTCGATCCCGCCCTCCACGCGGTGGTCGCGCGGCTCGATGACCAGGCACGGGCGCAGGCCGATCGCGTGCCGACCACCGGCCCGCTCGCCGGTGTGCCGTTCGTCCTCAAGGATCTGCTGTCCTCGGCCACGGGGACGCCCTTGACCTCGGGCAGCCGGCTGCGCCGCGGCAACGTCTGCGATCACGACAGCGAGCTGGTCCGGCGCTACCGCGAGGCGGGCCTGGTGTTCCTCGCGCGCTCGGCGTCGCCGGAGCTGGGGCTGCAGCCGGTGACCGAGCCGGAGGCGTACGGTCCGGTCGGCACGCCGTGGGATCCCGCCCGCGCGGCCGGCGGCTCGTCCGGCGGCTCGTCCGCGCTGGTCGCCGCCGGCGTCGTGCCGATCGCCAACGGCGGCGACGGCGGCGGCTCGCTGCGCGTGCCGGCGTCGTGCTGCGGCGTGTTCGGGCTCAAGCCGACGCGCGCGCGCACGCCCGCGGGGCCCGACGTCGGCGAGCACTGGCACGGGCTGGCGCAGGAGCACGTGCTGTCGCGGTCGGTCCGTGACTCCGCCGCGGCGCTCGACGCGACGTGCGCGCCCGAGGACGGGGCGCCGTACGCGGCGCCGCCGCGCGAGCGCCCGTACCTCGACGAGGTCGGCCGCGAGCCGGGGCGGCTGCGCGTCGCGTGGACCGCGACGCCGTTTCTGCCGTCGAAGGTCCAGCCCGAGGCGATCGCCGCGGTCCAGGACGCGGCGCGGCTGTGCGCGAGCCTGGGCCACGACGTCGTCGAGGCCGCGCCCGTGATCGATCCGGCCGCGTTCGCGCGCGCGCTGATCACCGTGATCGCGAGCGAGACGGCGTCGTCGGTGGTGCTGCACGAGCGCGCGATCGGCCGCCGGCGTCGGCCCGGCGAGCTCGAGGTCACGACCGAGCTGGTCGCGATGTACGGGCGCGCCGTCACCGGCGAGGAGCTGTGCACGGCGCTGCACGAGCTGAGGATGCTCGGCCGGCTGATGGCGACGTTCCACCGGACGTACGACGTGCTGCTCACGCCCGCGGTCGCCGCCCCGCCGCCGCTCCACCACGCGCTGCGCTCGACCGGGGCGCAGGCGCTGGCCGAGCGGGTGCTGGCGCGCAGCCGCGCGCGCGCGGTGCTGCGGCTGCCCGGCGTCCTCGACACGCTCGCCGCCAGCGTCTACGACTTCATCCCGTGGACGCCGCTGGCCAACGTCACCGGCGCGCCGTCGATGAGCGTGCCCTTGTACTGGACGCCGGCCGGGCTGCCGCTCGGCGCGATGTTCACCGCGCGGTTCGGCGACGAGGCGACGCTGTTCCGGCTCGCCGCGCAGCTCGAGGCGGCCCGGCCGTGGAAGGACCGCCGGCCGCGCGTCCACGCGTTCGCCTGATCATTTCGCCTGATCATTCGACCGATCGTCGATGGCTCAGCGGAGCGGCCCGACGCTGGCGCGCGCGGCGCGCAGCACCTCGGCGGAGCGCGCGAGCGCGGCGCGCTCGGCGTCGTCCATGTCGGGCAGCACCGCGTCCGACGCGCCGCCGGCGCCGACGACGCACGGCAGCGACAGCGCGACCCCGCCGCCGAGCCCGTCGACGTGCGCGTGCCACCGCGACACCGTCAGCACGCGCTGCTCGCCGCGCAGCGCCCACCGCAAGAGCGCGGCGGTGACCAGGCCGATCGCGTGGTTGGTGGCGCCCTTGCGCTGGATGATCTCGTACGCCGCGCGCCGGACCTCGGTCGCGATCGCCGGCGCGCGCGCCGCGTCCCAGCCGGGCCACCGCGCGAGCGCGACGCCGCCGATCTGCGCCGACGACCACAGCACGACCTCGGAGTCGCCGTGCTCGCCGACGACCTGGGCGTGGACCGAGCGCGCGTCGACGCCGATCTCGCGCCCGAGCGCCTGGCGCAGCCGCGCGGTGTCGAGCATCGTGCCGGTGCCGAGCACGCGCGCCGGCGGCAGATCGCCGGCCTCGACCGCGACCGCGGTCAGCACGTCGACCGGGTTGGACACGATGATCAACAGGCCGCGCAGGCCGGCGAGCCGCCGCGTGAGGCCCGCGATGATCGCCGCGTTGTCGGCGAGCAGCGCCAGCCGGCTCTGGCCGGGCGCGCCGCCCTTGCCCGCGGCGATCACGACCGCGTCGCAGTCGCGCAGGTCCTCGACGTCCGCCGCCCGGACATCGGCGCGCGGGTAGAACGACGCGCCGTGCGCGAGGTCCATCGCCTCGCCCTCGGCGACGCCGGGGCGGGCGTCGCACACCAGCAGCTCGCGCGCGACGCCGCTGTGGAGCACCGAGATCGCCACGCTGGTGCCGACCCAGCCCAGCCCGATGATGCCGATCTTCATCGGCGCGGACGCTAGCACGCGGGGCGATCGCGACCTCGGCGCACCGCCGGGCGGCGCGTCACGCTTGGCGCGCCTCCTGCAAAACCGTGGGGCGATGCCGACGACAAGACCCCGCACCGCGAAACGTCCCCGGCCCGAGAAGGGCTCTTTGCGCGTCCAGGGCTGGCTCCACTCGGCCCTGTGGCCGCTCCAGGAGGCGCTGCCGCGCGCGCTGCATCACCTCGAGGAGGGCAACCTCACCTGGCGCGCGGGCACCGGCCGGATGGAGGGCGTGCGCGAGGCGCCGGCCTACCTCACGGCGGCGGGTCGCGCCAACTTGCAGGATCTCATCGCGGTCGAGGACGGGGCGCTGGGGCAGCGGCTGGCCGAGCAGGCGGCCGCGCTGGCCGAGTTGCAGCGCGCCGCGGGCGCCGCCCACGCCGCGTGGATCCAGGCGCTGCGCGCCGCGTCCGGGCGGTTCGGTGGCTCGGGCCGCCGCGCCGTCGAGGAGCAGGTCGACGCGCTCGCCGAGGCGCTCGTCAACGGCGTCATGGAGATCCACATCGCCGGCGGCGACGCGCTCGCCGCCGGCCTGCGCCAGGAGCTCGACGCCCTGCGGCGCGGCCCGGTGCGCGCCGCCCTCGACGCCGCGCGCGCCGCCGCGGTCGCCGCGACCCGCGCCCTGCAGACCGAGGTCGCCGACGAGCAGCGCCGCCTGTGCGACCGCTACGACCTGCCTCCCGCGCCGGTCGTCGTGCACACCTTGCAGACCCACCACTGAACGGCGCAAAAGCTGCGCAGGGTCACGGGTCGCGCCGGTCGCGAACGCGGCGACGCCCGCGACGCGGCCGCGCTCGCGGCCCTGGTGCGGTGCCGCGTCCCGCTGCGGCTCGTCGACGACGCGGCGGTGCCGGCCGAGCCGCCCGACGATGGCTGCCCGTGATCGGCGCGCGGCTGGTACGATCGCTCGGGTGACCCGCACCACCCTGGCGCTCGCCGTGCTCCTGCCCGTGGCCGCTTGCGGCGGCAGCGACGACGCGCCCGGCGCCGACGCGTCCGGCGACGACGCGGCCGTGGCCGGCGACGGCGCGCCCGCGCCCGACGCGCCGCCGGGGGCGATCACGCTGCCGCCGGTGAACGCCGGGCTCGACTACCAGCTCGGCGGCGCCTACGACGCGCCCGCCGGCGTCGAGATCGTGTCGCGCGATCGCACGGCGGCGCCGGCCGCCGGCGTGTACACCATCTGCTACGTCAACGGCTTCCAGATCCAGCCCGACGAGGAGGCGTTCTGGCTGGCCGAGCACCCGGACCTGGTGCTGCGCGACGGCAACGGCGACCCGGTGATCGACGCGGACTGGGACGAGATGCTGATCGATGTCGGCACGCCCGAGAAGCGCGCCGCCGTGGCAACGATCGTCGGCGGGTGGATCGACGGTTGCGCCGACGCCGGGTTCGACGCGATCGAGATCGACAACCTCGACTCGTTCAGCCGCTCGGGCGGGCTGCTCACCGAGGACGACGCGGTCGCGGCGATGCGGCTGTTCTCCGACGCGGCGCACGCGGCCGGGCTGCCGTCGGCGCAGAAGAACTCGGCGGAGCTGGTCGGGCGCAAGGCCGACATGGCCACGGACTTCGTCGTCGCCGAGGAGTGCAACCGCTACGACGAGTGCGACGTGTACACGGCCGCCTACGGCGATCACGTGCTGGTCATCGAGTACCGCCAGCAGGACTTCGACGCCGGGTGCGCCGCGTTTCCGGGGCTGTCGATCGTGCTGCGCGATCGCGACCTCACGACGCCCGGCGCGGCGGCGTACGTCTACGACGGCTGCTGAGCCGGCGCGTGCGGCCCGCGCGCCGCCAGGCCTCGAGCGTCACACGCGCGCGACGGGCGCGGTGGCCTCGGCGACCGCGGGCGCCGCCGGCGCCTCGACCGCCTCGCCCTGCGCCGCGTGGTGCGCGTCGCGGACGTGGCGCGGCGGGCGGCTGACGCCCGACACCAGGCCGATGAACGACAGCCCCTTGAGGATGTAGTAGGTGATGTCGATCTCCCACCAGTAGAAGCCCTGCGACGTCGACCGCTGGTAGTAGTGGTGGTTGTTGTGCCAGCCCTCGCCGAGGGTGACGAGCGCGAGGATCAGGCTGTTCTTGCTGTCGTCCGTCGTCGCGTAGCGGCGGCGGCCCCAGATGTGCGTGAACGAGTTGATCGTGAACGTGCCGTGCCAGCACAGCACCTGCTGGACGAAGTAGCCCCACAGGAGCGCGTGCACGCCGCTGTAGCCGAGCGCCTCGGCGCCGAAGTAGAACGACGCGGCCCAGCCGACGACGAACGCCATCTGGTACTTCTGCAGGAACACCAGCTCGGGGAACTTGCTGAGGTCCTTGATCCGGTCCCAGTGCACGACGTTGTGCTTGCGCACCAGGATCCACCCCATGTGCGACCAGTAGAAGCCGCGCTGCCGCGGCGAGTGCACGTCCTCGGGCATGTCCGAGTACTTGTGGTGGTGGCGGTGGTGCGCGGCCCACCACAGCACGCCCTTCTGCGTCGTGAACGTGCCGAGCAGCGCGAGCACGAACTGGAACGCGCGCGACGTCTTGTACGTGCGGTGCGAGAAGTAGCGGTGCATGCCGCCCGTCACCGCGAAGATCATCAGGAAGTAGACCGCCATGGTCAGGGCGAACCCCGACCACGACCAGCCGTAGTAGGCGATGCCGGCGGCGGCGAGCAGGTGGACGCCCCAGAACGGGATCGAGTCGAGCCACCGGACGTCGTAGTCGGAAGGATCGTCCTGCACGGTCGCGGCGCTGGGTGTGGAGCTGGACATCGGGGCCACCCTATCGAGGTGGCCGCAACGGCCTCGTCACGGCACGGTCAGGATTCGGTGCGGATCGGGAAAGGTCCGGTCAACCCGGAGGCTTGCGAGCCAGCGTGGTAGCGTCCGCGGGTCATGTTGCGTCACCTCGCCGCATCGTTCGCCGTTGCCCTGGCCGTCGCCGCCGCGCCGCGCGACGCGGGCGCCCTGTCGATCGCGCTGGAGTACAGCGGCCCGGGGTCGTGCGCCGCGGACGGCGGTGGGGTCAACGCGGCGGCGACCGCCGCGCTGACCGAGCGCGGGCACACGGTGACCGTCGTCGCCGGTGACCAGCTGGACACGCTCGACGAGCTCGCGGCGTACGACGTCGTCGTGTTCGGCGCGGGCGGGTTCGACTGCGGGTGGGACTGGCTGACGTTCGACGCGGTCATCGACGACTGGGTCAACGATGGCGGCGGCCTGGTGGTCACCGGGTGGGCCGCGTACTTCATGGCGAGCAACCCGCGGTCGGAGACCTACCCCGGCCTCGCCGCCGTGTTGCCGGTGAACGCGGGCACCGGGTTCACCACCGGTGGCACCGTGACGCCGGTCGCAGGGCACCCGATCACCGAGGGCGTCAACGCGTTCGCGGTCCCCGAGTACAACAGCCACGGCGCCGGCGTCCCGTCGGGCGCGACCGTGCTGGTCAACCACGGCACGATCGCCTCGGGCGCGGCGCACCAGGTCGGCGCCGGCCGCGCCGTCTACCTCGGCCCGACCTACCTCGCCAACTGGGACGGCTACAACAACGAGGCGCTGCTCGACGGCACGAACGCCGACGCGCGCCGGCTGTTCGTGCAGGCGGTCGAGTGGGCCGCGCCGCCGCGCTGCGGCAACGGCGTCGTCGACGGCGACGACGCATGCGACGGCGACGGCGCCGGCACCGCGGGCGAGACCGCGACGTGCGACGTCGATTGCACCGCCGCCAGCTGCGGCGACGGCACGCTCAACGCCGCGGCGGGCGAGGCGTGCGACGACGGCAACGACGAGGTGGGTGATGACTGCGTCGCGTGCGCGGTGTCGCGGTGCGGTGACGGCGTCGTCCAGGACCAGGGCTCGCGCACCGAGGCGTGCGACGGCGACGGCGCCGGCACACCGGGCGAGACCGCGACATGCGACGTCGACTGCACCGCGGCGAGCTGCGGCGACGGCGCGCTCAACGCCGCCGCCGGCGAGGCGTGCGACGACGGCAACACCGAGGTCCGCGATGACTGCGTCGCGTGCGCGGTGTCGCGGTGCGGCGACGGCGTCGTCCAGGACCAGGGCTCGCGCACCGAGGCGTGCGACGACGGCAACGACGTCGACGGCGACGCGTGCGGGAACGACTGCACGGTCAACGTCGACGCGGAGGTGTGCGGCGACGGCGAGCTCGACGCGTCCGAGGAGTGCGACGAGGGCGCCGGCAACGGCATGCCCGAGACCGACTGCAACGCCGACTGCACGACCCGCGTGATCGAGGGCTGCTGCGCCACCGGCGGCGGCGGCGCGCCGGCGGGCCCGCTGGTGCTCGGCGTGCTCGTCGTCGGCGCGCTGGTCACGCGCCGGCGGCGGCGGTAGGCCGCGCCCGCGCCGCGCGCTCCGCGCCCACGAGCACGGCGGCGGCGGCGAGCAGCGCGCCCGCGCCGAACGCCGCGGCCGCGACGCGCGAGCGGTCGCTGAGCGCGCCGACGGCGACGCTGCCGGCGAACCACGCCACGCCGAACACGGCGTAGTACAGCCCGTACGCCTGGCCGCGGCGGGCGCGCGGCGACAGCGTCGCGACCGTGGCCTTGCCGATCGACTCCGCCGCGCCCAGGCCGATCGCCCACAGCCCGACGCCCGCGAGCGCCGCGGCGGTGCCGCCGAGCAGCACCAGCGGCAGCGCCGCCGCGGTCACGACCATCGTCGCGGCGAGGACGTACAGGCCGGCGCCGCCGCGCCGGCGGGCGCGGTCGAACGCGGCGCCGACGGCGAGCGCGGCGACGCCGTCGGCGGCCATCGCCGCGGCGTAGACGACCGGCACCAGCGCGGCGCCGAGCACGGCGCGCGCGTCGAGGTGAAACGCCAGCAGCGCCCAGTCGGCCAGCCCCAGGCCGATCAGCGCGACGGCGACGAGGTACAGCGCGAACGCGCGGCCCATCGGCGTGTGGTCGTCCGGCGCCTCGGGCGCGAGCGCGTGCGGATCCGGATAGCGGCGGCGCGCGACCAGCAGCGTGAGCAGCGTCAGCGCCGCCGGCACCGCGAGCGCGGCGAACGCCCAGCGGTAGCCGTCGACGTCGTCGCCGGCCTGCCACAGCACCGCCGCGACCACCAGCGGTCCGATGATCCCGCCGACCTGATCCAGTGCCTCGTGGATGCCGAACGCCTTGCCGTGCCCGACCTCGGCGGCGGCGAACGACAGCAGCGTCGAGCGCGCCGGGTTGCGCACGGCCTTGCCCAGTCGCTCGAGCACGACCAGCGCGGCGGCGGCCGGCCAGCTCCCGACGAGCGCGAGCGCCGGCACGGCGACGAGGTTGACCGCGTAGCCGGCGATCGTCAGCGCCCAGTACGCGCGCGTGCGATCGGCCAGCCGTCCCGAGACGTAGCGCAGCGCGTAGCCGACGAGCTCGCCGGTGCCGGCGACGATGCCGACGATCGTCGCGCTCGCGCCGAGGTGGCCGAGGTACGGGCCGATCGCCGAGCGCGCGCCCTCGTAGCACGCGTCGGCGAACAGGCTGACCACGCCCATCAGCACGACGAAGCCCAGCGCCGAGCGCGCGGGCGTCGTCATGGCGGCGTCACTGCGGGCACGGCCCGCTCTCGCCGCAGCACACCGCGCCGCAGCCGTCGCCGCCGACCGGGCCGGCCGCCTCGCAGCTGTCGCCGGGCGCGCACGCCTCGCCCGTGCCGCAGCGGCACGCACCCTCGACGCAGCGCTCGCCGCGGTCGCAGCACACGCCGCCGCAGGTCGGGCCCGCGGCGCAGCCGTCGCTCGGCTGGCACGACGCCGGATCGGCGTCGACGTCGACGCCGCCGTCGAAGCACGCGATCTCGGTGCACGCGACGCCGGTGGTCGTGCACTCGCACTGGTTGCAGCCGTCGCCGGCGGGGAACCGGTCGCCGACGACGTAGCGCTGCCCCAGGTACTCGCACGTCGAGACCTCCTCGCCGCCGCAGCCCGCGGCGGCGGTGAGCGCGAGCAGGCCGGCGGCGAGCGGGACGATCCACATGGCGCGAGCATGCCACGCGACGCCGGCGCCCGGCCCGGCCGCCGCGTTTCCGAACGCAACCCGCCGCGACCGGACCGCACACCGCGACGCCCCTCGCCGCGTCATCGGCGCGCGCAAGTCGGCCTGGCGCCACAATCGGTGGCGCGCGCGGGGTGGGCCGCCCCTTGCAGCGCCGCGCGCGCATGAAGGTCTCCCCCACCGCGCTCGCGCTCGCCCTGCTGCTCCCCGCCAGCCTCGCCCACGCCGACGACACCGTCGTCGCCGCGCTCGAGGCGCTCACCGATCCCGCCGGCGACGCCGGCGCGGTCATCTCCGACGCGGAGGCCGCGGCGTTCGCGGCCTCGGTCGAGGCCAGCTACAGCGGCGACGAGGCGCTGCTCGGCGCGGTGATCGCGTGCCGGCTGCGCACCGAGGGCGCGTTCGCCGACGCGGCGTACACGACGGTGCAGCAGGCGCTGCGCCGCCGGGTCGACGGGCTCGCGGTCAGCCTGCTCCAGGCGCCGGGCGTGACGTTCGCGCGCGCCTCGGCCGAGGCGCCGCTGTCGGTCGCGTTCGACGCCGACGGCGTCGCGTTCACCCGGGTCGACGTCGTCTACACCTGGGACGAGTGGTACACGACGCGCGCGACGACGCTAGGGGCGCCGGGCGAGGACGGCGTGTGGCGCGCCGAGCTCGGCGTCGCGCCCGCGACCGGGCGCCTCGTCTACGCGGTGCACGTGTGGGGCGCCGACGGCCGCGACTTCTGGTTCAACTACGGCGTCGAGAACGGGGTGTACGGCGGCCAGGCGTTCCACGATCACTCGCTGCGGCTCGAGGCGACGACGGCCGTGACCTCGGCGACGTCGTCGCCTGTGCTGGCCAAGCTGGTCCGCACGTTCACCCACCCCGACTCGCCCGACGGCGCGGCGGTCGGGATGGACGAGCTGTCGTGCCTGGTCGAGGTCGTGACGTGGGAGGGCGGGCCGGCGATCCAGGACGACGACGTGCTGAACCCGGGGATCGCCCAGGTCGACGCGCTGGTCGAGGCCGGCGTCGACTTCGTCGTCGACCACGAGCTGGTGACCGGCTTCCTCGATCGCCAGCGCCTGCGCTACGGCACGTACCCCGCGGGCGCGTTCACCCGCGCCGCCGACGGCGCGGTCGCGCTCGAGCTGTGGGACGACGTCGCCGCCGCCGAGGTGTTCTACACGACCGACGGGTGGAACCTGCCGCACTCCGAGCGCTGCGCGCGCGGCGCGGCGGGCGTGATGACGTGCCCGATCGGCTACCTGCCGCGCGGCGCGCTGCTGGCCTACACGATCAAGCTCGTCGATCGCGACGGGACCGTGCGGTGGCAGCGGGTCGATCGCGGCCTGCCGGTGCCGTCGAACTTCCTCCACAAGGTGTGGTGAGCGAGGGCGTCGACGCCGGGGCGACCACGGCCGGCCCTCGGGTCGCCTGACCGCAGACGGCCGTGGGCACCCTGGGGCCGGGCGCACCAGGCGGGCGTGGCCGCAGCGAAGGTTGCGCGTGCGGCGGGTGGAACCGGACGTGCAACGTGCGCGCGCGTGCGGATCTTGCTCGCGGTGCTCGTGGTGTCCGGCTGCGCGCGGGCCGATCTCGGCGGCGGGACGCTCGACGCCGAGCCCGCGGCCGACCCGGACGCGGCCGCGCCGGATGGCGCGCCCGGTGGCGAGGACGCGGCCGAGGTCGTGGCCGACGCGGCCGAGGTCGTGGCTGACGCGGCGGTGCCGGACGCGGCCGAGGTCGTGCCGGACGCCGCGCCGCCGCCGGACGCGTGCGTCCCGAGCTGGATCGCGCTGTCGGCCAACGGCGGGTTCGACGCGGGCGTCGCGCCATGGGCCCAGCAGGGCACGGTGATCACCGACGACGCCGGCATGCCGATCTCGCCGCAGGCCGGGACCCACGCGGCGTGGTTCGGCGGCACCAACGCGGCCGACGACCGGCTCGTGCAGACGGTGGCGGTCCCGGCCGATGCCACCGCGTTGCGCGTGCGGCTGTACGAGTGCTTCGTCACCGCCGACGTCGCCGGCGAGGACGATCACTTCACCGCCTCGCTCCGCGTCCCCGGTGGGGCCGAGCTCGAGGTGCTGCGCGCGGCGTCGAACCTCCAGGTCGGGACGGTGTGCGGCTGGACCGCCGCGACGTGGACCGCGGCCTCGCCCCACGCCGGGACCTCGGTCGAGCTGGCGCTGCGCGGCACCACCGACGCGGCGTACCCGACGTCCTGGTACGTCGACACGCTCGTGGTCGAGGCGCTCGCCTGTCCGTGACGGGCGCGGCGCGCGGGGCGCGCCGGCCGAAAACGGCGACGGCCGGGCGAGCCCGGCCGTCGTGTCGTCACGCCGCCGCGGTCACCCGCGCCGGCTCGTCGTCGTTGCTCAGGGCGACGTCACGGTCAGCGTGAACGTGCCGGCGCTGCTCGCCGAGTACGAGTCCACGATGATGTAGTACGTGCCGGCGTCGCCCGCCGTGTACATGAACGTCTCGTCGTCACCGCTGAGGCCGTCGTCGGCGCCGGCGTGGCACGTCACGGGGTTGGCGTCGCACACGGCGGCCGCCTCGCCCGGGCCGAGGATCGCGATCGCCGAGTCGAAGTTCGCCGAGGCGTTCGACAGGGTCACGGTGATCGCCTGGCCCGCGGTCAGCGCCACGCTGTACGCGACGTCGTCGCCCGGCATCGAGAAGCCGGTGCACGTCGCGGTCTGCAGGCCCGCGTTGTAGTTCGACGTGCCGCCCGCGGTCGAGCCGTTGACCGGCGTGCCGATCGTCAGCGCGGTCGCCGTCTGGCAGGTGTCGTTGGCCGGCGGGGTGATGCACAGGCCCTTGGCGCCGACGACCGCCGCGCACACCTCGGTCGCCTCGCAGTCGGTGTTGTCGTCGCACGCCTCGCGGCACACGCCGTCGCCGGCGACGAACTGGTCACACATGCCGGTCGCGATCGTCGCGTTCACCGCGCAGAAGAACGCATCCGCGCTGGCGCAGGTCGCGCCGAGCGCCGCGGCGTCGACCAGGGTCGCGTCGGTGTAGCAGATGTCCGTGTCGGCGGTCTCGAACCCGCAGGTGCCGGCGGTGCAGCCCTCGGCGCCGAGCACGTCGCACGTCTCGGTGCACGTATCGTTGCGGCAGACCTCGCCCGTCTCGCAGCCGACGACCGGCGGCGCCTCGAGGTCGCAGTCCGGGTCGAGCGCGCCGCACTCGCAGTCGCAGTTGGCGCCGTCGTTGTAGGCGTCGAGCGCGCACGTCCACGCGTTCGGGACGTCGTCGGCGTCGAGCACGAGCGAGCCGAGCGTCAGGCACTGGCCGCCCTCGACCGGGGTCGAGACGAAGCTGCCGTCGGTCGCGATCGTCACCTCGACCAGCGCGAGGTCGGTGAGGTCGCCGTCGAGCACGTAGGCGCTCGACGGGTCCGCCGCCAGCGTCACGCTGCCGCCCGACTGGAAGTACTGGCGGATGACCTCGCCGGCCTCGTCGAGCTCGAACACGCGGAAGCACACCGCGCAGGTGCTGTAGTTGGCCTGGTTGCCCTCGGCCAGATCGAACGTGCCGGCGAGCGAGCTCTCGATCCCGCCGTAGAACTCCATCTGCATCGAGACGCTGTCGGCGCCGGTCAGCGTCGTCGTGACCGGGGCGACCCAGTACGCGAAGTTGTCGTCGGTCCCGCCGATGTCCTGGGCCTCGGTGGTCAGCGCCGTACAGGACGGGCCCGCGTCCGGCGCGGGCTCGGCGTCCGGAGAGTCATCGACCATCGCGTCTGGAGTGGCGTCGTCGTCGCCGCCACAGGCGCCGACGGCGAGGAGGAGGGCCGCGCCGAGCGCGGTAGACAGGGTGAGAGTCGTTCGCATGATTCGCGCACGCTCTCAGAACGACCTTCGTCATGCAACCACTTTCGTCACATTGTCGCCACATGTAGGCCTTGTGTGCCGATCGCGGCGACCAGCGTCACACCTGGCCGCGGCGCCGCACCAAGGTGCATGTCCGAGATCGACGACTTCGCCCGCGCCACCGTCACCCCCATGCTCCGCCCGCAGGAGGTGATCCTCTCGGTGGGATGGATGGCACCCGGCTCGCGGCGGTGGCGCGACGAGTCCGAGCGCTACCTCGCCGTTGCCACGACCCAGCGGCTGGTGGTGATCACCTCGCGCCAGAGCTTGATGTATGCGGTGCCCCGGCCGGAGAACCACGGCGTCACGATCTACGAGTACGTCGCGCTGGCCTCGGCCCGGATGGGCGGGCTCGGCCCGCTGACCGGCGCGCTGCTCCTGGAGCACGCCGGGCAGAAGGCGCAGTACGCGGTGCCGAGCCTGGAGATCGTCGGGGCGAAGTCGGTCGAGGGGCACGCGGACTTCGTCGGGACGTTCCTGCCGTGGATCGCCCGGCACGCGGCGGCAGGCGCGCTGCGCACGCCCGAGGGCGTGCACGCGGCCGCGGCCGAGTGGTGGCAGCGGCCGCAGCTCGCCCTGGCGAACGAGCGGTGGCTCGTGGCGAACGGCAGGTCGACCGCGCGCACGCGGTGGGTGAAGTGGCCGCTGGCGCTATCGGGGCTGTGCCTCGCGCTCGCCGCGGCCGGGATGGCGTTTCGCGAGGACGGCCGTCGACAGGTCGGCTACGCGCAGTCGGGCATGGCGTTCGCTCGCCAGGTCGTTGCCGAGGGCAAGGCCGAGTTCCGGCTCGAGGACAAGCTGGCCGAGGGCCAGCGCGCGATCGACCGCGCCGAGGCCAAGCAGCTCCAGGGCACGCTGATGGTCGGCGGCGGCCTCGCGGGCATCCCCGGGTTCTTCGTGCTGGCCGTGGTGCTGACGCGGCGGCGGCGCGCCGCGGCGAGGGCGTGGGCGGCGCAGCCGGCGGCGGTGACCGCGCCGGGCGGGGCCGCGCTGCCGGCGTGATCACAGCCCGGTCGCGGCGGCGACCTCGGCGAGCACCGGGCGATCGAGATCGAAGTTCGCCGGCGCGTCGGCGAGCAGGGCGCGCGCGGCGGTGACGTGCTCGGCGGCGACGGCGCGATCGCCCTTCGCCCACGCCAGCCGCGCCAGGCCGAGGCGCGGGCGCGCCTGCCACGCCGGGCCGGCCTTCGCCGCCTGGTAGACGGCGAGCGCCTCGCGGTACGCGGCCTCGGCCTCGGCCGCGCGCCCGAGCAGCGCGAGCGCGTCGCCGCGCAGCGCCAGGACCTGTCCGTCCTGATCGGTTGGCGGCGCCGCCGCGCCGCCGCCGTCGGGCGCCGGTGGGCGCAGCCGCTGCGCGCTCGCCGCGAGGTGTACCAGCGCGGCCTCGCCGTCGCGCCGCGCGACCGCGACGTAGCTGCGCACCAGCTCGAGGTTGCCGACGAACGGGTGGTCGGCGAGGCCGGCGCGCTGGTACAGCTCGATGCCGCGGCGGGCGTGGTCGTCGGCGGCGTCGAGCTGGCCGCCTTCGACCGAGGCCCACGCGATGTTGGCGAGCGGGAAGATCAGCTCGGGGTGATCGGGCCCGTTGATCCGCGCCTCCTCGTCGTGCACCGCGCGCCACTGCTCGATCGCGCCGGCGCGATCGCCCAGGCGGGCGAGCACGATCGCCAGGTTGTTGCGGCCGCTGCGGACCAGCCGGCCGCTGTCGTCGCCGACCTGAGCGAGCAGGTCGCGGGCCTCGATCAGGACCGCGCGCGCCTCGTCGAGCCGGTCGGCCTGCTCGAGCGTGTTGCCGAGCGCCTGGAGCACGCCGGCGACGCGGTGGGGCTGGCCGAGCGCGCGGCGCAGCGCGATCGCCTGGCGCAGCCGCGCCTCCGACTCGTCGAGCCGGCGCAGCCGCTGCAGCACCGAGCCCTCGTTGTGCGCCAGCTCCGCGGCGAGCCCCGGTGGATCGCCGATCCTGCGCACCGCGGCGCCCGCCACCTGGCCGATCCGGATCGCCTCGTCGAACCGGCCGAGCTTCTCGCCCTCGACGAACACCAGCCGCACCAGCGCCTCGGCGAGCACGAGGTCGTGCCCGGTCTGGCCGGCGGCCGCGAGCGCCTCGTACAGCCGGGCCTCGCCGACGTCGTACTTGCCCAGGCCGACCGCGGCCTGGCCGGCGAGGAACAGCGCCTCGGCGCGCAGGTCGCGCGGCGCGCGGTCGAGCGCCTGCTGCGCGCGCTCGGCCGCGCGGTCCGACGCGCCGGCGACGTGCAGCGCGTTGGCCTCGTCGAGCAGCGCGCGGATCGCGCGCGTCGCCTCGTCCGTCGCCTCGCCGGGGCGGGCGAGCAGTCGCGCCGCGTCGCAGTCGGCGAGCGGCGGCAGGCCAGAGGTCACGGCGAGGGCGTCCGCGACCGCCCGGGTGGTGGGCGCGTCGGTCCACACCGCGAGCACGGTCGCGAGCTCACGGGCGCGCGAGTCGAGGCAGGCCATCCGCCGGTCCATCAGCTCCGGCGTCTGGCTGCCCTGGACGCGGGTGGCGCGGCACGTCTCCACCCGCGCGGCGCGCCACGCGGCGGCGCGCGCGTCGAGCGCGGCGGCGACGCGGCCGGCGATCGCGGCGCCGTCGGGGTGGCCCGAGCCGGCGAACGCCGCGGCGAGCCGGGCCCGGG
>WYBA01000430.1 GCA_011526095.1 Myxococcales bacterium
GGGCGCGACGACGGGCTCGGGCTGACCGCGCGGATCGCGGCGGCGCGGGCGCGCGGCGGCGCGGGCGAGGTCGTCGCGCTGCTCGACGACGCGCTCGACGACGGCGCGCCCGAGGCCCGGCGGGTCGCGCTGCGCGAGGCGCGGATCGAGCTGGTGCGCGCGCTGCGGCCGCGCGCCGGGCGGTGGACCGAGGCGCTCGAGCCGGCGCGCCGGCTGGTGCGCGCGCTGCGCCGCGTCCGCACCGGCGGCAGCGACGCCGCGGTCGCGCCGGCGGTCGCGGCGATCGACGCGCTGACCGAGCTCACCGAGCGCGCCGCGACCGAGGGCGGGGCGCCGTCGGCGGAGTGGGTGCTGGTGCGCGGCGAGCTGGTCGAGCTCGCCCGGCGCCTCGGCGATCGCCGGCCGGATCCGGCGCGGCCCGACGCGGCGCCGCCGCTCGCCGCCGCGGCGCTGCGACTGCTCGGCGCGCTGCTCGAGGGCGGCGCGGTCAACCCCGACGAGGTGCGGCTGTTCGTCCACGCCCTCGGCGATCGCGACGACGAGGTCCGCGACGCCGCGGAGGACGCGCTGCGCGCGCTCGGCGCCGCGGTCGCGGGCGAGCTGGTCGAGGCCGCCGCGTACGGACGGCGCGCCGCGCGCGATCGCGCCGTGGCGCTGCTGCGCGAGCTGCCGGTGACCGACGCCGCGCTCGACCGCATGGTCGCGGCGGAGCTCGACGCGCTGGACCACACGCTGGTCCGGCTCGCCGGGCTCGACGACGCGGCGGCGACGCTGCCGGCGGCGGCGGTCGTGGTGCGCCGCGCCGAGGAGCGCGCGCGGGAGATCGGCAACACCGTGCTGCTGCTGCTCGCGGCGCGCCACCGCGCGACCGCGCTGCCGCAGTGCGCGCGGCTGTGGCGCCACGCCGGGACGCCGGCGGCGCGGGCCCGCGCGCTCGAGATCCTCGACGCCGCGCTGCCGCGCGCGGTCGCGGTGCGCGTGGTCGGCGCGCTCGACGAGGGGCCGCGGGAGGAGCGCACGGCCGGCGCCGCGGCGCGGCTCGGCGTCGCGCCGCCCGACGCCGACGCCGCGATCCGCGGCGAGCTGGGCTCGCCCGACGGTCTCGGACGGGCGCTGATGGTCCACGCGCTCGGCGCCGCCGGTCGCCACCGCTTCCGCGACGCGATCGCCCAGGCCGCGGCGGCCGCGGCGATCGACCTGTCGCGCGATCGCTCGCCGCTCGCCTTGCTCCGGCGCATCACCGACCCCGAAGATGGCCGGGCCGAGGTCGATGTGCCCAGCTCCGTCGAGACCCTGCTGCTGTTCGGCGAGGTGCCGCTGCTCGCGCCGCTGTCGACGCGTCAGCTCGCCGAGCTCGCCGAGCGCACGCGGTGGCAGGACGTCGCGGCGGGCGAGGTCGTCGTCGCGGCGGGCGAGGTGGCGGACGCGCTGATCGTCGTCGCCGCGGGCGCGCTGCGGGTGGAGGACCCGGCCGGCGCGCGCACCGTCGGTCCGGGCGGCGCGCTCGACGAGCTCGCCGTCGTCTCGCCCGCGCCCGCGGCGCACGCGGTGGTCGCGGCGGCGCCGACGCGGCTGCTGCGCCTGTCGCGCGTCGACTTCGAGGAGCTGCTCGACGACGTGCCCGGGCTGGGCGCCGCGGTGTGCCGTCTGCTCGGCGCGCGGCTGCGCGGGTAGGCTGGAGCCGGAGCCGGCAGACGGAGCGGGAGGCGCAGCGGACTGTCAGCGTCCTTCGACACGGGCCTCGCTGGCGCTCGGCCCTGCTCAGGACGAGCGGGGGCTCCCCGACGGAGCCGGAGCCGGAGCCGGAGCCGGAGCCGGAGCCGGAGCTGGAGCCGGAGCCGGAGACGGAGACGGAGACGGAGCTGGAGCCGGAGCCGGAGCCGGAGACGGAGACGGAGACGGCAGACGGAGACGGCAGACGGAGGCGGAGACGGAGACGGAGACGGAGACGGCAGACGGCAGACGGCAGACGGCAGACGGAGACGGAGCCGGAGGCGGCTACCGGCGCGCGCGCACCAGCGGGCGCGCCTGGACGATCCAGATCGTCTCGCCCTCGAGCACCCACTCGACGTCGAGCGGGTCGCCGGGCGGGAACAGCGGCAGGAACTCGCGCACCGCCGCGACCAGGCGCTTGGCGCGCTCCTCGGTGATGATCACGCCGCCGGCCTCGACCGGGATCTCCTTGATCCCGCCGGACTCGTCGAACACCAGCATCGTCGGCTCGTCGGACCGGCTGATGATCTTCGTCCCGTCGTTGGTGGCGTCGAAGATGATCTGCTCCGGCACCTTCTGGCCCTCGACGACGCGGATGCCCAGGCCCCACTTGGCGTTGATCGTGAAGCCGTCGTCGTCGCGCGGGTCGTAGAGGTTGGTCGACACCAGCACGCCGGCCGCGGTCGCGTTGACGCCGACCTGGATCATCACGCCGGCGAACACCGCGCGGTGGTCGATCCCGAACGCGGTGCGCTCCTCGACCGCGCGCAGGTTCCACAGCGACGCCCACACCGTCTTGACCGCCTCGCCCAGCGCCCTCTTGCCGCGGACGTTGGGCACCGTGTCGTACAGGCCCGCGCCGTTGAACCCGGGCAGGTCCTCGGCGTTGGTCGAGCTGCGCACGAACACGCCCTTGCCGCCGAGCTTGAGCCGCACGCGCTTGTACAGCATGTCGAGCACCGCGCCGTCGATCGGCGCCTCGACGATCGCCCTGCGCAGCGCCTCGAGCTCCGCCTTGCGCCACGCCGCGTCGGTCGCGAACCGGGCGTCGGTGAGCAGCGCCTCGACCCTGGCGTCGAGGCCGTGCTGCTGCATGTGCCGCACGTAGTAGAAGAACGGCACGCCGAAGCCGTCCGGGACGTTGACCCCGTCGAGGCCGGCGGAGCGGATCTCGCCGAGGTTGGCGGTCTTGGCGCCGTAGATCGTGGCGTCCTTGGCGCGGATCCGCGGCAGCATCGCCAGCCGCGGGTTGGTGACGTCGGCGGGCGGCACCGGGACGTTGCGCGCCTGGTGGATCCGGTCCTGCAGCTCCGCGATCTCCGCGGCGGACGCCTCGCGCACCACCGCGCCGGTGTCCTTGACCTCGTAGTAGACGACCTTGCCGTCGAGCGAGCCCCACTTGTCGCGCGCGCGCTTGTCGCCGGCGTTGGGGATGCCCCAGGCGCCGGCGCGCAGGTTGACGTGGGACAGCGGGGTCGAGAACGTCGTCGCGATGATCCCCGCCACCGGCGTGATGTCCGGGTAGCTCTCCTGCAAGAGCACGATGTCGTGGCGATCGAACGCCAGCGACTCGTACGGCGTCCCGACCGGCACGACCCTCAGCGTGCCGACGGCGCGCCCGAGGTTGAACGCCTGGTACGGCGACGCCTTGTAGATCTCGTCGTTGGTGACGGTCTTGACCTGCTTCTTCGCCACCTCCTTGGCGACCTTCTCCTGCAGCGGCGAGTCGGGGCGGAACGGCATGTCCTTCTGCCAGAACGCCTCGTCGAGCCGCTTCTTGACCCGCACGACGCCGGCGGCGTCGATCTTGTCGCCCTCCCAGAACGAGAACGTCCAGCGGTCGACCTTGGTGTGGTGGGTCAGATAGCCGAGGATGAACCGCGGCTTGTCCTTCTCGTAGTTCTTGTTGTAGGCGCGGACGTTCTCGGCGGTCCACGGCTGCTTGAGCAGCACGCCGAGGACGAAGTCGGCGTGGAGCTCGAACAGGTTGACGTCGATGAAGTAGATGTCGTCGCTCTTGATGTCGATGATGAACTTGCCGAAGCGGTCGGCGTTGAGCGTCCGCGAGTAGCGCAGCCAGGTCGCCTCGTCGGGCACGGCCTTGACCCACGCGCGCTGCTCGTCGGCGGCGGCGGGGCGGGGCGCGCCGGCGGCGGCGAGGGCGGCGAGGAAGATCCCCAGGGCGGCGAGCACGATCGGGCGAGGCGCGCGCATGCCGCGAACATAACCCGGCGCGGAGTAGGATGCCGCCGTGAGCCCCCCGTCGTCGGCCAGCGCCGGCCGCAGCGACCGCGCCGTCGCGCTCGTCGTGCTCGTCGCGGCGCTCGGCTACTTCGTCGACATCTACGACCTCGTGCTGTTCGGCGTCGTGCGCAAGGCGAGCCTGCAGGGGCTCGGCGTGCCCGAGGCCGAGATGCAGGACACCGGCATCTTCCTTCAGAACATGCAGATGATCGGCATGCTGGTCGGCGGCGTGATGTGGGGCGTGATCGCCGACAAGAAGGGCCGGCTGTCGGTGCTGTTCGCGTCGATCATCACGTACTCGGTCGCGAACCTCGTCAACGGCGTGGTCGAGACCGTGCCGCAGTACGCGGCGATGCGGTTCGTCGCTGGCGTCGGCCTCGCCGGCGAGCTCGGCGCGGGCGTCACGCTGGTGGTCGAGGTCATGCGCCGCGACGTGCGCGGCTGGGGCACGGCGATCGTCGCCACCGTCGGGATCTGCGGCGGTGTCGTCGCCGCGCTGGTCGGCGGGCAAGTCGAGAGCTGGCGCCACGCCTACTTCATCGGCGGCGGGATGGGCATCGCCCTGCTGATCCTGCGGATCGGGGTGGTCGAGTCGGGGATGTTCCGCGGCCTCGACGACCGCCTGGTCCGCCGCGGCGACTTCCTCGGGCTGTTCCGCCGGCGCGATCGCGCGGTCCGCTACCTCGCCGTGATCGCGGTCGGCGTGCCGATCTGGTACGCGGTCGGCGTGCTGATCACGCTGTCGCCGGAGATCGGCGCGGCGATGGGCCTCGACCCCAAGCCCGTGGCGGCGGACGCGTTCCTGTGGTGCTACGGCGGGCTGGCGATCGGCGACCTCGGCTCCGGCGTGCTGTCGCAGCTGATGCGGTCGCGTCGCCGCGCGCTGGGGCTGTTCCTCGGGCTCACCGCCGCCGCGCTCGTGGCGTACTTCACGGTCGGCGGGACGTCGATGGCGGCGTTCAAGGCGTGCTGCGGCGCGCTCGGCGTCGCGATCGGCTACTGGGCGGTGTTCGTGACCTCGGCGTCGGAGCAGTTCGGCACCAACCTGCGCGGCACGGTCGCGACCAGCGCGCCGAACTTCGTCCGCGGCGCGGTCGTGCCGGCGACGCTCGGCTACCAGGCGCTGATCGGCCCGCTCGGCGGCAAGGTCGCGGCGGCGGCGACGGTCGGCGTGGTGAGCCTGGCGATCGCCGCGGTCGCGCTGTGGGCGCTGCCCGAGACGTTTGGCAAGGACCTCGACTTCGTGGAGGATTGAGCGCGATGGCCGAACCCGCTGTTGCGCCCGCTCCCGCCAAGGGGGGCGTCGCCGGACGCCGTTGCTCGCAGTGCGGCGGCGACGTCGCCTTCCGCCCCGGCAAGGACGCCGTCGGCTGCAAGTTCTGCGAGCACCTCGACCCGATCGTCCTCGACCCGGCGCGGGTCGTCGTCGAGCTCGACCTCGACACCGCGCTGACGACCGCGCCGACCGGCGCCGCGGCCGAGGTGTCCGCCGGCGGGCGCGAGATCGAGTGCAAGAACTGCGGCGCGCGGACGATCGTCACCGGGCAGGCGACGCGCTGCCCGTTCTGCGACGCCGCCGTCGTCGTCGAGATCCCCGACGACCGCCCGCAGATCCTGCCGCAGAGCGTCTTGCCGTTCGGGATCGACCACAAGGACGCCAAGGCCCACTTCGCCAAGTGGCTGTCGAGCCGGTGGTTCGCGCCGTCGGATCTGGTCAAGCGCAGCAAGGCGCAGGGCATGGACGGGATGTACCTGCCGTACTGGACCTACGACGCCGACACCACCACCCACTACACCGGCGAGCGTGGCGAGCACTACTACGTCACCGAGAGTTACACCGACAGCCAGGGCAAGCGCCAGACGCGGCAGGTGCGCAAGACGCGGTGGTACGCCGCCGCCGGCACGGTCCACGTCGACTTCGACGACGTCCTGGTGTGCGCCTCGAAGTCGCTGCCGGAGAAGCTGGTCGACAAGCTCGAGCCGTGGGACCTGCCGGGGCTGCGCCCGTTCGACGATCGCTACCTCGCCGGGTTCGGCGCCGAGCGATACGCCGTCGACCTCGAGGCGGGCTTCGCGCGGGCGGGCGAGAAGATGGAGCCGGGCATCAGGACGGCGATCCGCCGCGACATCGGCGGCGACGAGCAGCGGATCCACTCGATGGACGTCCGCTACGCCAACAAGAAGTTCAAGCACCTGCTGCTGCCGCTGTGGATCAGCGCGTTTCGCTACCACGACAAGGTCTACCGCGTGACCGTCAACGCCCGCACCGGCGAGGTGTCGGGCGAGCGGCCGTGGAGCTGGATCAAGATCGCGCTGTTCACGCTCGCGATCCTCGCGATCATCGTCGGGATCGTCGTGCTGGTGCAGTCGAACCAGGGCTGACGCGCATCGGTCGCCCGGGCGCGGGCGGACCCGCGGCCTGGCGCCAATGCTGGTCAGAAGAGGCAAGGCGTGTCAGTTCCGCTCGCCCCGAGCCAGCGCCAGGGGACGGTGCGAGGCGACGGGCGGCGGCTCCTGACGAACAGCCGTCCAGGCCCGCAGGATCGCCAAGTTCCTTCGACAGGCTCAGCGCAGCTCAGCTCAGCTCAGCTCAGCTCAGCTCAGAGGGCTGCGCAGAATGCGTCGGCGACGAGGAAGGCGCGCGCGACGATGGCGACAGTCGTGGCTCGCGTTGCCGAGCGCCAGCCCGACGAGCCCACCGCGGACGCGCGAGACGACGGCGGCGTGGCGGTGCCAGGCGCCGTGGCGTGGCGCGCGTCCCACGACCGTCCGGGCGACCGCGAACACCGGCGCCGGGCCAGGTAGGGGCCCGGCGCCTCGATGCTCGAGCGATCGCCGCGGAGGGTCCGAGAAC
>WYBA01000054.1 GCA_011526095.1 Myxococcales bacterium
CGTCGAGCAGGCGAGCGTCCACGTGGGCGCGGACGCGCCGCTCGAGACCTGGCTCCGCGCCAGCCTGCGTGCGTGCCCGCGGCCGGCCTCGTCAGAGTGAGCGTGTGCGCCTCCGTCTCCCCGCTCATCTTTCAGCAGGCCCGAGCGCCAGGCGCTGACGGTCACGGCGCTAGTGGTCGCTGGCGAAGTCGTGCGTCGTGCGCTTGCCGGCCTCGCCGGTGCGCATCAGCACGACGCGCAGCACGACCGGCGCGACCAGCTCGTTGGTCGCGACGACGCCGACGACGAGCGCGAACGCCTCGTTGCCGAAGTCGGGGAACGTGCGGCGCACCAGCTCGGCGAGCGCGAGCGCCAGCCCCGCCTGCGGGACCAGCCCGAACCACGCGTACTTGCGCACGCCCGGATCGGCGTTGGCCCGCGCCCCCGCGAGCTTGCTGCCGAGAAAGAACCCGGTGGCGCGGGTGACCACGATCAGCCCGACGGGCAGCGCGAGCGCCGCGAGCTGGCCGATGTCGAGCTTGGCGCCGGCGAGCGCGAAGAACACCAGGTAGACCGGCAGCGAGGCGCCCTCGAATCCCTCCATCATGGTGTGGGTGTCGGCGCGCGAGAAGTTCCGCAGGTAGAGGCCCGCGACGAGCATGACGATCAGCGCGTCGAGGTGGATCGCGAGGCAGACCTCGGCGACGACGAAGCACATCATCAGCGCGAACAGTCCCTGGCCGCGCGGCACGCCGCGGACGTAGGTGCTGATCGCCAGCCCGATCAGCACGCCCACCCCCATCGAGCCGAACACCTCCCACGCGATCGTGCCGATCGCCGCGCCGATGTCGGCCTGGCCCTTGAGCACCGCCGTGGTCGCGGCCGAGGCGACGCCGAACCCGACGATCACGACGAGATCGGCGAGCACGACCAGCGCCAGGATCGTCCGGCTGATCGGGCCGTCGGCGCGGGTCTCGCCGAGCATCGCCATCACGACCGCGGGCGACTGCGCGGTGAGCGCGACCGCCATCGTCGCGGCGACGGCGGCGGCGGAGGTCAGCGGCATCGCGTCGAGGAAGTCGACCAGCGGCCGGATCGCGAGCAGCAGGCCGGTCAGCAGCACCATCGTCCCCATCACCGCGAAGATCGTCATGTAGGCGATCGTCTTGGCCATCGGGCGGATCGACCGGAACTCGAGCTCGGCGCCCGCTTGCAGCGCGAGGATCGCCGTGGCCGTGTCGCCGACCATCTTGAGGTCCTTCGTCATCCCCTTCTCGACCAGGCCGATGACGTAGGGGCCGACGACGATGCCGGCGATGATGTAGCCGGTGAGCTTGGGCAGGCCGAACCGGCTGACCAGCTTCGCCGCGAAGTACGCGGTGAGCAGCAGGAAGCCGAACGCCAGCTCGGGGCCGGCGAGGGTCGCGCTGTTCGGCGCGAACGTCGTGGCCGCGTGCATCAGGCCGCCGATGCACAAGAGGAGCAGGACCGGGATCAACGGCCACCCCGCTTGTCGCCCCGATCGGTGCCGACGTCGGTGCCGACGTCGGTGTCGACGTCCGGGTCGCGGTACACGGGCCCGGCGTCGCGGTCGCGGACCTCGGTCCGGCTGGACTCCTCGTGGTCGAGCTCGTCGATCACGGCGGCGCCGGCCGGCGCCTCGGCCGCGCCCGGCGGCACCCGCGGGAACACGCCGGAGTTGGGCCCGAGCGCCGGCAGCTCGGTCGCCGCGCGCGCCGCGGGCCGCGGCGGCGCGGTGATCGACACCAGGATCTCGTTGAGGATCGCCGCGCCGATCACGACGGTGGTGATCCAGCTCGTCAGCTCGCCGCCGAGACCCTGGCTGTTGACGACGAGCGCGATCGACAGCGCCGACAGCGGCGTGACCAGCGCGCGCTGGTCGGCGTAGCCGGTCGGCAGCTTGTCGCCGACGGTGCGGCTCGCCGTGAAGATGCCGATCCACTTGCCGACGATCCGCGCGACGACGAACAGCGGCACGATCGCCCACGCGCGCCAGTCGAAGACGTGCCACGTCGCGCCCGCGACGATCAGGAACAGCAGGTGGATCGGTCGCTCGAGGTGGTTGAGGATGCGGAAGATGCTGTCGCGCTGGTCGCACGGGAAGTTGGTCACCAGCGCGCCGGCGATGAAGCACACGACCAGCGGCGACAGGAACAGGTAGCCGGCGAGCCCGGCGCCGAACGCGATCGACCCGAGCACGACCGCGAGGAACTCGGCGTTCGACACCGGCACGCGGACCATCGCGAAGATCAGCACGCCGATCACGACGCCGAGGCCGATCGACACGAACACCCAGGCGGTGCCGGGTAGCTGCCAGCCGACCTCGACCGACGGCCGGAAGTACGCGGCGACGAACAAGAGCCCGACGACCCCGACGATCTCGTCGAGCTGGCCGAGCAGGTGGTCGACCGAGCGACCCTCCTTCCACGTGCGGTTGGCGAACCCGCGGAACCGCCGCGGCGCGGTCATCGCGGCGGCGGTGCCGAGCACGATCAGATCGCGCCACAGCGTGTCGTCGGCGAAGCTGGCGCCGCCCAGCACGACCATCGCGCCGCCGCACGCCGCCGCGGTCGCGGCGAACGGCGCGAGCGCCTCGACGACGATCAGGTAGGCGGTGCCCTTGGGCACGCGGTCGAGCAGCCGGACGTCGAGCTGGGCGCCGATGATGAAGCCGAGCCAGCCGAGCGCGAAGAACAGGATCGGCTGGAACTTGTGCAGCACCTCGGGCGTGAGCACGCCGACCTCGGGCTGGCTCACGATCACGCCGAGCGCGATGAACGGGAAGCCCGCCGCGATCACGCCGCCGATGCCGAGCCGCTCCTGCCACCGCACGACCTTCTTGTGGCTGCCGAGGTAGGCGAGCACGAACAGCGCGGTCAGTCCGATGACCAGCTTGACGACGATCCACGCGCCGCGCGAGGGGTTGGTCGGCCCGGCCGGAGCGTCGATCTCGTCGGGCGCGCCGGCGTCCGGGCCCGGCACGCCGGCGTCGAGGTGCGCCGGGTGGGGCGGTGGGACGGTCAGCGGCGCGGCCGGGCCCGCGTCGCCGGCATGGGACTCGGCGCCGACGGCGCCCGCGTCGGTCGTCGCGCCGACGGCGCCCGCGTCGGCCGTCGCGCCGCCGGCGTCGATCGATGCTGGCGGCGCGGTGTCACTGGCGCCCGCGGCGTCGGGCGCGACGGCGGCGTCACCGGCGACCGGCGCGACCGCGGCGTCGAGGGCCACCGCGGCGTCCCTGGCGCCCGGCGCGGCCGCGACGTCGGGGACGACCGCGGGGCCGGGCACGCTCGCGTCGACCGGCGGGACCGCGTCGTCCTGCGCGTTCGCGGCGCCCGGGCCACTGACCAACGCGTACAGCGACAGGCCGAGGGCGAGCGCGAATGACAGCATCCGCGGCACGGATCGCTCATAGCACGACTGCGCACGCCGTCGCGACCGCCGGGCCGTCCAACCCGCTGCGCCCTTCACCACGCGCAACGGTCGAGGTCCGCGATCGACGTCGCGGCGAGCACGCACCGCTCGAGCCCGCGCGACGGCGTCTCGTTCTTGCACCGCGACATCAGCTTGTCCGCGGTCGTGACGAGGAACTGGTCGGTCCCGCCGGTCGGCCGCAGCGCCTCGAGGTGCGCGACGATCTTCGTGCAGTCGCCGACGCCGATCACCTTCGCGCACCGCCCGAGCGCGTTGCGGTGCGGCACGCCGAGCAGGCAGTCGCCCTCCTCGCGGGTGAGCCCCGCCGCCGCGCACTCGTCGCGCGTCGCGGCCAGGAACGCGTCGCGCTCCGCGCGGGGCGCGTAGTTGCCGAGCAGCAGCGACGCGAGCTTGTCGGCGACCTTGGCGCAGTCGGCGCCGGGCGGGCGCACGCACAGCGCGCTCAGGCAGACCAGCCCGTCGTTGCACGTGCCGTTGCCGTAGCACGCGCCGCGCTCGGTCCCGGCCGGCGCCGCGGCGGGCGCGTCGGCGGCCTTGCCGCATCCCCCGAGCGCGAGGGCGAGCGCGGCGACGATCCACGGCGTGACGCTGGGGCGCACGCCGACATCATGCCATGTGCCCGGCCATGTGATGGCCACGTGACGGGCACGTCACGGCACGTCGAACGGCGTGAGCGCGGCGACGAAGCCGGCGTCGCCGGCGCACCGGGTGAGCGCCGGCTGCATCCGCGCCGCCGCCTCGGCGATCCGCGTCGCGTGCGCCTCGAGCGCCGCGTCGAGGTCCGGGCCGCGGCCGCGCTGGGCGGCGAGGGCGGCGGCGACCCGCACCTCGCGGTGCGCCGTGAACACCGCCGTCGCCGCCGCGGCGAGCGCCGCGCAGTCACCGTCGCCGGCGAGCGCGTCGCCGAGCGCGACCAGCAGGTCGGCGCTGCGCCGCGCCAGCTCGGGCATGTCCTCCTCGAGCGGCGGCCGCGCGTCGGGCGGCGACGCGGCCGCGCCCGCACCCGCGACGGTCGCGGCGTCCGGCGCGCGCGCGCCCGGGTCGTCGCCCGGGTCGTCC
>WYBA01000431.1 GCA_011526095.1 Myxococcales bacterium
GCGTCGCGTCGGCCGGCGCCGCGACGCCGCCGCCGCGGGTCAGCGCGATCGCCGCGACGCCGCCGGCCACGGCGAGCCCGGCGACCGCCAGCGCGATCGCCGTGACGCGCGAGCGTCGCGCGCGCGTCCGCTCCGAGGTCAGCACGACCGACGCGGTCACCGCGGCCACGGGCGCGGGGCCGGCCGGCGCGTCGGCGTCGTCGCCCGCAGTGGGCGGCGCGTCGGCCTCCGCGTCGCCGCGCGGGCCGCGCTGCGCCACCGTCGGCGCGGTCACGCGCGGGCGCGGCGTGTCGCCGTCGGGCGGCGGCACCACCGCGCGCATCGGCGCGGTCGCCTGCGCCGGGGGCCCCTCGGGAGACGGCGCGTCGGCCGCGTCGCCGGCGTCGATCAGCGCCTGCAGCAGTGGCCGCAGCTCCGCCGCGCGCGCCGGGCGGCGCGCCGGCTCGGGGTCGATCAGCCGGTCCACCAGCCCGCGCACCGACGGCGGGATCTCGGCGCGGATCGGCGTGCCGCGGTTCTTGGCCGCCACCAGCGCGCTGAACGTGGTGAGGTCCCACATCTTCTTGCCGGTGGTGAGCTCGCCGAGCATGACGCCGACCGCGTACAGGTCGGACTGCGGCGACGGATCGGCGCCGAGCGCGACCTCGGGCGCCATGTAGCGCGGCGTGCCGACGACGAACCCGGTCTGCGTGCTCTCGGTCTCGTCCTCGGTCATCGACTTGGCGAGCCCGAAGTCGAGCACCTTGATCAGGTCCCGCCCCGGCGGATCGTCGAGGACGATCACGTTCGACGGCTTGAGATCGCGGTGGACGATGTGCAGCCCGTGCGCGGCCTCGAGCGCGTCGCACAGCTGCAGCGCGATCCGCGCGGCGCGCGCGACCGGCAGCCGGCCCGCGTCCTTGACCACGTCGGCGAGCGTGCGGCCGCGGATCAGCTCCATCGCGATGAACAGCCGGCCGTCGTCGGCCTGGCCGAAGTCGAACACGCTGACCGTGTTCGGCTGCGATAGCTGGCTCGACAGCTTCGCCTCGCGCAGGAACCGCCGCACCGCCATCGCGTCGCGGACGTGGCGGTGGTCGATGATCTTGATCGCGACCTCGCGCCCGATCGATCGCTGCCACGCCCGGTAGACCGTGCCCATCCCGCCCTCGCCGAGGCGGTCGCGGATCTCGAACCGCCCGTCGACGACCTGGCCGATCAGCGCGTCGGCGGGCGGCCGCAGCTCGACCAGGCGCGAGCCGCACGCGGGGCAGATCGGCGCGCCCGTCGCCGGCGGCTCGGCGTCGCAGCCGGGACAGATCCGCGCGGCGACGACGGTCTGGGGCTCGGGCGTCGACCCGGTCGACGTCGTCACGGCCCGACCTCCTCGAACGTCCAGCCGAGCGTGACCGACGCGCCGCCGGGCTCGAGCGTCGCGCCGACCCGCGTCGCCCCGGCGGCCGCCTCGTCGCCGTCGCGCGTCACCAGCCAGTACGCGCCGAACCCGATCGCCGCGGCGGCGACCGCGTAGCCGCCGAGCGCGCGCAGCCGCGCCGCGGCGAACTCGCCCTCGGCGTCGGCGAACGCGGTCGTCGTCGGGAACTCGGCGTTCGCGGCGTCGCGGGCGTCGAGCGCCTGGGCGTGGCTGAACCCGGCGACGCCGAGCGCGACCGCGCCGGCGCCGAGCGCGACGTAGCCGGGCCAGCGCGGCGGGCGCGCCGCCGGCGGCGGGCTCACCGCGGGGGCGCCGAGCGGCGCGGCGTCGGGGCCGGGCGCGGTGGCGACGGCCGCGGCGTCGGGCGCCTCGACGCCGAGCGGGCCGGCGTCCGGCTCGGGCGGCGGCGGCGGCGCCAGCGTCAGCGTCACGGTCGCGCTCGGGGCCGCGACGTCGATCGACGCCGAGCCGTCGACCATCCCGTCGGCGCGCGCCGCGACGACGTGCGTCCCGGGCGCGAGCCACACGACGTCGAGCCCGCGCAGCGTCACGCCGGCGACCTCGATCACCGCGTCGGGCGGCACGATCTGCAACGTCAGCGGCACCAGCCCGCCCGCGCGCACCGCCGCGTCGAGCTGCTTGGTCAGCGAGCCGGTGCACCACGTCGGGCGCGCCGCGTTGCGCCGGCGCGACACCTCGTGCCACAGCTGGGCGCGCGTCACGTCGTCGACGCGCAGGTACGCCAGCGCCAGGTAGCAGTCGTGCTCGGCCGCCGGCCACCGCCGCGCGGCCTCCTCGAACAGCGGCAGCGCCTCGGCGTAGCGCTTGCGCTTGGCGAGCTGCTGCGCCCGGGCGATCGTGGCCGCGCCCTCGGCGACCGCGCCGGCCGCCTCGTCGCCGGGCGCGATCACCCACGGCGCGCTCGGCTCGTCGGCCGCCGTCTGCGCCAGGCCGAGCGCGACCGCGCCCACCGCGCCCGCCACGAGCGCGGCGACCGATCCGGCCAGCGGCCCCGGGCGCATCCCCTCGATACTAGCCGTTCAGTAGGCCAGGTTCGACGGGATCATCCGCTCGATCGCGGCCGTGCTGTGACCGGTCCGACGCGCGTAGTCGTCGACCTGATCCTTGCCGACGCGCCCGACCGCGAAGTAGCGGGCCGACGGGTGGGCGAAGTACAGGCCCGAGACCGACGCGGTCGGCGTCATCGCGAGGCTCTCGGTCAGCCGCACGCCATGGTGGTCGGCGTGGTCGACGAGGTCGAACAGCGTGTGCTTGGGCAGGTGGTCCGGGCACGCCGGGTAGCCGAACGCCGGCCGGATCCCGCGGTACTCCTCGCGGATCACCTGGTCCTTCGTCAGGCCCTCGGCCGCGCCGTAGCCCCAGGCGTCGCGCGCCTGCTTGTGCAGCCACTCGGCGAACGCCTCCGCCAGCCGGTCGGCGAGCGCCTTGACCAGGATCGCGTGGTAGTCGTCGTGGTCGGCGAGGAACCGCGCGACCAGCTCGTCCTGGCCGAGGCCCGCGGTGACGATGAACCCGCCGACGTGGTCGGCGACGCCGCTGCCGATCGGCGCGACGAAGTCCGCCAGGCACAGGCAGGTGTCCTTGTCCTCCTGCTGGCGCAGCATCGGGATCCGCGCGCGCTCGTGGCGGCGCTCCGCGTCGGTCCAGACGATCAGGTCGTCGCCCTCGGACGCCGCCGGCCAGAACCCCCACGCGCCGCGCGCGGTGAGCGAGCGGTCGGCGATGATCTTGTCGAGCAGCGCGCGGCCCTCGGCGAACAGCTTGCGCGCGGCCTCGCCCTTGACCGGGTCCTCGAGGATCGCCGGGTAGCGGCCCGACAGCTCCCAGGTGTGGAAGAACGGCGACCAGTCGATCCACTCGGCGAGCTGCGCCAGCGGCACCTCGATCGGGCGGGTGCCGGTGAACGCCGGCGCCGGCACGTCGTCCCACGCGAGCTTCATCGCCCGTGCGCGCGCGTCGGCCAGCGGCAGCAGCGGCCGGCGCCCCTGCTGGGCGGCGTGGGCCTCGCGCACCTGCGTCTGCTTGGCGCGGACCTCCGCGACGTAGTCGTCCTTGCCGTCGGCGAGCAGCTTGCCCATCACGCCGACCGCGAGCGACGCGTCGGGGACGTGGACCGTCGGCCCGCCGTAGGTGGGCGCGATCTTGACCGCGGTGTGCTTGCCCGAGGTCGTCGCGCCGCCGATCAGCAGCGGCGTCGTCATCCCGCGCCGCTCCATCTCGCGCGCCACGCCGATCATCTCGTCGAGCGACGGCGTGATCAGCCCCGACAGGCCGATGATGTCGGCCTGCTGCGCCTGCGCGGTGTCGAGGATCGTCGTCGTCGGCACCATCACGCCCAGGTCGGTGACGTCGTAGCCGTTGCAGCGCAGCACGACCGCCACGATGTTCTTGCCGATGTCGTGGACGTCGCCCTTGACCGTGGCGATGACCATCGTGCCCTTCTTGCTCGAGGTCAGGCCGGCGGCCTTCTCGGCGTCCATCAGCGGCTCGAGGATCGCGACGGCCTTCTTCATGACGCGCGCGCTCTTGACCACCTGGGGCAGGAACATCTTGCCGGCGCCGAACAGCTCGCCGACGACGGCCATGCCGTCCATCAGCGGCCCCTCGATGATCGCCAGCGGGCGCGGGTAGATCGTGAGCGCCTCGGCGACGTCGACGTCGACGAAGTCGGCGTTGCCGGCGACCAGCGCGTGCGCCATCCGCTCCTTCAGCGGTAGCGCGCGCCACGCCAGCTCGTCCTTCTTGCGCTCGCCGGGGCCGGCCTGCAGCGTCGCCGCGTACTCGACGAGCCGCTCGGTCGCGTCGTCGCGACGGTTCCACAGCACGTCCTCGACCCGCTCGCGCAGCTCGGCCGGGATGTCGTCGTAGACCGCGAGCTGGCCGGCGTTGACGATCGCCATGTCGAGCCCGGCCTGGATCGCCTTGTAGAGGAAGGCCGAGTGCATCGCCTCGCGCACCGGGTGGTTGGTGCGGAACGAGAACGAGATGTTCGACACGCCGCCCGACACCTTCGCGTACGGCAGCTCCGCCTTGATCCGGCGGCACGCCTCGACGAAGTTGAGCGCGTAGTCGGCGTGCTCCTCGATCCCGGTGGCGACGGTGAGGATGTTGGCGTCGAAGATGATGTCCTCGGGCGGGAACCCGACCTCGTCGACGAGGATCTTGTAGGCGCGGTGGGCGATCGCGACCTTGTGCTCGACCGTCGTCGCCTGGCCGGTCTCGTCGAAGCACATCACGACGACCGCGGCGCCGTAGCGCCGGACGATCCGCGCGTGGCGCTTGAACGTCTCCTCGCCCTCCTTGAGCGAGATCGAGTTGACGATGCCCTTGCCCTGCAGGCAGCGCAGGCCGGCCTCGAGGATCTCGAACTTGCTCGAGTCCACCATCACCGGGATCCGCGCGATGTCGGGCTCGGCGGCGATCAGGTTGAGGAACCGCGTCATCGCCGCGACGCCGTCGATCATCCCCTCGTCCATGCACACGTCGAGGACGTTGGCGCCGCCGTCGACCTGCTGGCGCGCGACGCCGACGGCCTCGTCGTACTTGCCGTCGCGGATCAGCCGGCGGAACGCGGCCGAGCCGGTGAGGTTGGTGCGCTCGCCGATCACGATGAACGGCGCGCCGGGGCCGATGTCGAGCGGCTCGAGGCCGGACAGCCGGGTCGCGCGCGGCGGGGTGTGGGCGGGGCGCGGGCGCACGCCCTCGACCGCCCTCGCGATCGCGGCGACGTGCTCGGGGCGGGTGCCGCAGCACCCGCCGACGAGGTTGAGCCAGCCCTCGCGGGCGAAGTCGCCGAGCACGCGCGCCATGTGCTCGGGCGTGTCGTCGTACTCGCCGAACTCGTTGGGCAGGCCGGCGTTGGGGTAGCAGACGACGCGCTTGCCGCTGACGCGGGCCAGCTCGGCGACGTGCGGCCGCATGTCCTCGGCGCCGAGCGCGCAGTTGATGCTGATCGCGAGCAGGTCGTGGTGGCTGACCGAGTCGTAGAACGCCTCGAGCGTCTGGCCCGACAGGATGCGCCCGCTCTTGTCGGGGATCGTCATCGAGCAGATCACGGGGACCTTGCGCGCGCCCTCGTCGAACGCCTCGGCGATCGCGAACAGCGCGGCCTTGGCGTTGAGCGTGTCGATGTGGGTCTCGGGCAACAGCAGGTCGACCCCGCCCTCGATCAGCGCCTTCGCCTGCGCCTTGAACGCGTCGACCAGCTCGCGGAACGTGACCGAGCGGAAGCCCGGGTCGTTGACGTCGGGCGACAGCGAGGCGCTCTTGTTGGTCGGGCCCATCGAGCCGGCGACCCACCGCGGGCGGCCGTCCTCGGCCATGGCTCGCTCGACCGCGCGGCGGGCGCACACCGCGGCGGCGACGTTCATCTCGTGGACGTGGTCCTGCAGGTCGTAGTCGGCCAGCGCGATCGACGTGGCGGTGAACGAGTTGGTCTCCACCATGTCGGCGCCGGCGCGCAGGAACGCCAGGTGGATGTCGGTGATCGCGTCGGGCTGCGTCATGACCAGCAGGTCGCTGCAGCCGCGGAGGAACTTGTCGTGCCGCGCGAACCGCGCGCCGCGGTAGTCCTCCTCCGTGAACCCGCGCCCCTGGATCATCGTGCCCATCGCGCCGTCGAGCACGACGATGCGGCGCTCGAGGGCTTCACGGAGGGCATCGATCGATGAGGGCGAAGACATCCTTCCTCGGCTACCACGAACCGCCCGGCGTGTATAGGATGCGCCCACGATGACGGTTCAGCTCAACATGTCCGGTAATTTCCCTGGGATCCGCGACTCGATCTGCGACGCGGTCGGCTACACGCCGATGGTCCGCCTCGCCCGGGTCGGGCGCGGCCTGCCGTGCGAGCTGGTCGCCAAGTGCGAGTTCATGAACCCCGGCGGCTCGGTCAAGGACCGGATCGGCGTGCGGATGCTGCTCGACGCCGAGAAGGCGGGGCGGATCAAGCCGGGCGACACGCTGATCGAGCCGACCTCGGGCAACACCGGCATCGGCCTCGCGCTCGCCGCGGCGGTCCGCGGCTACCGCGTGATCATCACGATGCCGGAGAAGATGTCGCACGAGAAGCAGGTGGTGCTCGAGGCGCTCGGCGCCGAGATCATCCGCACGCCGACCGAGGCGGCGTGGGACGCGCCGGACAGCCACATCGGCGTCGCCAAGCGGCTCAAGGAGGCGATCCCGAACAGCCACATCCTCGACCAGTACGGCAACCTGTCGAACCCGCTCGCCCACGAGGAGGGCACCGGCGCCGAGATCCTCGCGCAGTGCGAGGGCAAGGTCGACGCGGTCGTGATGACGGCGGGCACCGGCGGCACGCTGACCGGCGTCGCGCGCGCGATGAAGGCGCACTCGCCCGACATCCAGATCATCGGCGTCGATCCCGAGGGCTCGATCCTCGCCGGCCCCGGCGAGATCCGCAGCTACAAGGTCGAGGGCATCGGCTACGACTTCATCCCCGACGTGCTCGACCGCGGCCTCGTCGACCGCTGGATCAAGAGCAACGATCGCGACTCGTTCCTGACCGCGCGCCAGCTGATCCGGCAGGAGGGCCTCTTGTGCGGCGGCAGCTCCGGCGCCGCGGTGTGGGCCGCGCTCCAGGTGTGCAAGACGATGAAGCCGGGCCAGCGCGTCGTCGTGATCCTGCCCGACTCGCTCCGCAACTACCTGACCAAGTTCGTCGACGACCGGTGGATGCGCCAGAACGGGTTCCTCCAGGCCGACTGGGAGCTCGGGACGATCGGCGACGTCGTCCGCGCCCACGGCAAGCGCGAGGTGATCTCGCTCGACGTCGACGACAAGGTCGCGCGCGCGACCGAGCTGTTCAAGCAGCACGGCATCTCGCAGATGCCGGTGCTCGATCAGGGCCGGCTCGCCGGGATCATCACCGAGAGCGACCTGCTCCAGGCGCTGGTCTCGGGCCGCGTCAACGACGAGACGATCGTCGGCGAGGTGATGGTCCGCAAGGTGTCGACCGTCGGGATGCACGCCAGCTCGAGCGAGCTGCCGCGGATCTTCGAGCGCGGCGAGGTCGCGCTGGTCGTCGACGACGATCGCCGGTGCCTGGCGCTGCTGACGAAGATGGACCTGATCGAGATGCTGGCGCGGCGCCAGAGCCAGATGCCGCAGCGCTGAGCGGCTCAGCCCACGGCGGCGAGCCAGCGGTCGAGCAGCGCGGCGGCGCCGGCCGGCGTGGCCGCGGCGCCGCTGCCGGCGAGGGTCGCGATCGCGTCGCCGCCGGGGCCGGCGATCACGGTGATCACGCTGGTGGCGCGCGGGTCGTCGGGGGCGAGCGCCTGTCCGGGCGCGGACACCGCGATCATCGGCGGCGGCGCGCCGGGCACGTCCGCCGGCTGCAGCCGCATCACCGACAGCGCGCACCGCCCGGCGAGCGCCTCGATCGGGCCGCGCAGCCACGGCGCGCGCGCGCCGACCATGCGGCGGCGCTTGAGCCCGAGCGGCACCGGCGCCGCGGCGGTCGCGGCGAGCAGCCGGCTGGCGAGGCCGTCGCCCGCGGCCTCGCGCGCGATCGCCGCGCGCGCGCGCGTCGCGAACACGTCGAGCGGCTCCGGTACACCGTCCGTGAACCGGACGGACAGCAGGGCGTGGACCACGCGGCGTCGCCACCGCAGCGGATCGTCCTTGGCGCCGGGCGCGACCGGGACCTGGAACACCGGCGACATCGACGCCGCGGGATCGCCGGCGTCGGCGTGGAGCACGCGCCCGAGCGCGTGGGCGAGCGCGGGCAGCCGCGGCACCGGCGCGGGCAGCGCGCGCCACGCCACGCCGAGCGGCGCGGCGCCGGCGAGCGGCGGCAGCGCGGGGATCGGCGCCGCGTCCCCGACGATCGCGGCGGCGGTGCGGGCGAGGCGGCGGTGGGCGTCGTCGCGGGCCGCGGTCGCCGCGGCGATCCGCGCGGCGATCAGCGCGTGGCCGTAGCCGTCGACGACCATGTGGCAGGTCGACGCGATCGCGAGCGGGCCGGCGCGGCCCACGCCGAGCCACGGCCCGCCGGCGTCGGTCCACGCGCGGCGGTGGAGGTGGCGCGCGGTCGCCGGGGCGTGATCGCCGATCACGACGGCGATCGCCGCGGTCGGGGCGCGCGCGGCGACCGCGTCGGCCTGGCCCGGCGCGCGCGCGACGACGGCGCGGGCGAGCGCCTCGGCGACGGCGACGTCGTCGGCCGCGGCGGCGGACAGCGTCGCCAGGAGCCGGACGTCACCGACGGCGAAGACGACGTCGGCGAGGTCGGCCGGCACGGGCCGGGCGCCGTCCTTGCGATCGCGCAGCACGCGCGCGAGCGGCTGTCCGGGCAGCGTGCCGTCGAGCGCGGCCAGCGCGGCGCGCGCGGCGTGCGCGAGGGCGATCGCGTCGGCGATCGCGCCCGCCAGATCGGGCGCGGCCGGCGCCGGCCAGCCGATGAACGTGTCGGCGGCCGGCTCGCCGCCCGACACGACGTAGGCGTGATCGCCGTGGAGGCGCCGCGGCGCCAGCCCCTCGATCGCGGCGGCGCCGCCGATCACCGCCCACCACGCCGGGTCGCGCCAGTCGACCGGCGCGAGCTCCTCGACGAGGGCGCGCAGCTCGCGCGCGCTGCGCCACGCCGCGATCACGCGAGCCTCATCACGTACACCGGCTGCACCGGATCGGCGGCGAGCGCGACCCGCCAGCCGGCGGCGCGGGCGAGCGCGGCGACGTCGCCGGCGCGCGGCGCGGTGCGCAGCACCAGCGGCGTGAACGCGGCGCGCAGCACCGGCGAGCCGAGCGCGCCGGCGTGGGCGCGGGCGCGGCGGCGGTCGGCCTGGGGATCGAGCTCGACGACCAGCGCGACGCCGCCGGGACGGACGACGCGGCGCAGCTCGGCGAGGGCGGCGGCGCGGTCGCGGACGTGGCGGATCGCGCTGACGCACACCGCGACGTCGACCGCGGCAGTGGCGAGGGGGAGCTGCTCGCCGCGCGCGCGCACCGCGAGGGCGCCGCGCGCGGGCAGCGCGGCCGCGAGCTCGCGGCCGGGCTCGACCGCGATCACGTCGAGGTGAGGGTGGCGCGCGCGCAGCGCCGCGGCGGTGGTGCCGGGGCCGGCGCCGACGTCGAGCGCGCGCCGCGCGGCGGCGAGCTCGGGCGCGAGCGCGTCGAGCAGCCGCTCGTCGAGGTCGCCGAACGCCGGCCGCTCGCGGCGCGCGTAGCGTAGCGCGCTCGCGCCCTCGAACGGGTGGCGATAGAGCCACGAGTCGAGCCAGGGATCGAGCAGGCCCACGCGTCGCGACGCTAGCACTTCTGCTACGCTGGCTTCGTGGCGTACGCCGCCGAATGGGACCTGGACGACGACGTCCTCGACCGCGAGGAGGTGGAGGCCGTGGTCCAGCACGTCGCGGCGATGGCGCACGCCGCGGTGGAGGTCGCGCCGACCGCGAGCGGGCTTCACTGCACCTTCCGGTTCCCGGTGAGCGCCGCGGCCCACGTCGTCACCACGCTCGACCCCGAGGGCAAGCTGCTCGGCGAGGAGTGGTACCGCGACCTCGATCCGCCGGAGCACGGCGAGGACAGTTACACCGTGCGGCTCGAGCTGCACGGGCCAGTCGACGGCGGGCGGATCGACGATCTGGACCTGGACGCGGGCGCGAGCCGGGGGCGCGGGCGCGGCGCGGCGGCCCCCCCCCGCCACGAGGCCGATGATGACGACGACGACGACGCGTCGGCCGACGCCGCGGGCCTGTGGGACCGCGGCGACGAGGCCGACGAGGCGGACGAATCTGATGGCGACGACGATCCCGAGGTCGACGACGTGGTCGGCGCGTTCGATGCGCTGGACGGGATCGACGGGTGCGTCGCGCGGCTGCGGATCGACAGCCACGACAACCGCGACGCCTGGCCGGTGGCGTTCGCGATCGCGGCCGCTGTGGTCGATCGGCTCGGCGGCGACCTGCGCGACGAGTTCGACGAGAACCTCTACCAGCAGCAGCTCCACCTGCCGCGGGTGATCGGGCCGGCGGTCGCGGGCGCGGTCGCCGGCGCGAGCGCCGCTCCGGCCAGCGCGCCCGCCGGGCGCGCGGTCACGTCGTTCGGCGGCAAGCTCGACGGCGACCACGACGACGACGACGACGACGAGCCCGACGACGACACGCTGAACTGACCGGCGCTCGGCGAGCCCGAGGCCGGCGAAGCCGGCGTCACGCGCGACGCGCGACGCGCGACGGTCAGCGGCGGCCGAGCCGCGCGAGCAGCGCCTGCGCCGCGGGCAGGTTCGGGTCGATCGACAGCGCCTCCTGCAGGTGCCAGCGCGCGCTGTCGGAGTCGCCGTCGGCGGCGCACAGCAGCGCGAGCGCGATGTTCGCGCGCGGCCACGGGCGCGTGCCCAGCGTCGCCTCCTCGGCCGCGGCGCGCTCGCGGCGCGCGACGAGCGCGCGGTCGACGCCGTCGCGCGAGGCCTCGACGCGGTAGCGCGCCCACGCCAGGTTCGCCTCGTACTCGGGGTGGCCGGGGTGGTTGCGCGCCGCCGCGGCGAGATCGCCGACCGCGCGGTGGACGTCGCCCTCGCCGAGCGCGCGCTGGCCGCGCGCGTACGCCTCGGCCGCGGTCTTCGCCGCGAGGTTCTCGATCGCCCACCGCGTGCGCAGCTCGTTCCACCGGGTGCGCAGCCAGTCGTTGTAGCGGCCGCGCGCCGAGATGTCGTGCATCACCCCGCGCGCCTTCTCGACCTGCTGCCACGCCGGCTCGACGCCGGCCGCGAGCTCGGCGAGGTCGAACGCGGCGAGCAAGTTGGGCGCGTAGCGCCGCGACACCAGCTCGACCGCGTCCTCGATGTCCTCGGTCTCGGCCGCCGGCGTGATCTCCAGGACGTCGTAGAAGGTCGCCTTGTCGAGCCGCGCGGCGCGGGCGCGCAGGTGGCGGCGGATCATCGCCAGCGCGCGGCGCCGCGGCGTCGCCAGGTCGTAGGGCTCGGGGGTGATGTGCGCGGCGCCGGCCGAGGCCAGCGCCCAGATCAGCCGCGCCGCCTGCCACGCGTCGATCGGGCCGCGCCGCACCAGCGTCTGCACCGTGAACGTACCGTCGAGGTGGTGGCTGAACTCGACCTCGGGGATCGTCAGGGCGCGGACCTCGCGCAGCGCCGCGATCATCTCCGGCACCGCGCACACGTAGCTGCGGGCGTGCCAGCGCAGCGCCTCGCGCGGGATCTCGACGTCGATCGCGCGCGCCGAGCCGACGATCTGCGCGGCGTCGGCGATCGGGTCGGCGACGGCCTGGATCTCGAGCGCGCGGCGCGCCAGGCCGCGCGTCATCGCGCCGGCGAACCGCAGCCGCAGCGCCTCCTGGGCGGCGGCGAGGAACGTCGCGGCGTCGTCGGACGCGGCGATCAGCTGGACGTGGGCGGCCGCGGCCGCGGCCGCGCCCGCCGTGGTCGTGCCGAGCGCGACGACGCCGGGCGCCGGATCGAGCGCGCGCCACTGGTCGACGATCGCGGCGAGGCCGTCGCCCAGGCTGTCCGCGTCGACGACGACCACGTCGTCGATCACGGCGCCGAGGGCGCGCAGCGCCTCGGGCGGACCGGTCGAGGCGGCGGGGTCCCAGCGCACCGGCACGCCCCGCCCCTCGAGCGTCTCCTGGAGCTGGACGCCGAGCCCGATGTCGGAGAGCGCGAGCAGGACGCTGTTCACGTCGAGCCTGCAGCGTAACACGCCGCACGTGGCGCGGCGCCCGGCGACGTCGTCAGGCGCGCGCCGGCAGGGGTAGCCGGTGGTGAGCGGCCGCCGCCCGGCGGGCGCCGGCCCGGCGCTCCCGGGCGAGGCGCCACAGGTACTCGTCGAAGTCGACCTGCATGGTGTGGCGGGCCGAGCGGACGTAGCGGCGAAACATCGCCAGGCGATCGCGGGCGATCTCGGCGTGCATCGCCGGCTCGGGCGGCAGGTGGTAGGCGCCGGTGGCATAGGCGGCGAGCCAGCGCCCCTGGGCCTCGGCGAGCGGCATGATCGCGCCGAGCGGCTGGAGCAGCCCGATGAACGCCAGGTCGGGCAGGCCGGGGCGGAACACCCGGTGGAACAGCGGGAGATCGTTGTCGGGCGCGGCGATCAGCGCCGGGTCGAGGAACGGGAACGTGACGTTGTATCCGGTGCAGTAGACGATCGCGTCGACCGGCTCGACCGTGCCGTCCGTGAACCGGACGGAGGTGCCCTCCAGCGCGGCGAGGTTGGGCTTGACGACGAGGTCGCCGCGGCCGAGGCGCGGCAGCAGCTCGGACGAGATCGTGGGGTGGGCCTCGCCGAGCCGGTGATCGGGCGCGGGCAGGCCGAGGCGCGTCACGTCGCCGACCGCGAGCCGGTGGGCGGCCGCGGCCACCCACCGCCGCACCGGCCACGGCGTCCACGGCGGCAGCGTGATCAGCTGGTCGAGCGGCTTGCCGAACCAGTAGTGCGGGACGACGTGGGCGCCGCGTCGCGCCGCGATCATCACGCGCGCGGCGGTACCCTCGCGCGACAGCTCGCACGCGATGTCCATCGCGCTGTTGCCCATCCCGACGACGACGACGCGCTTGCCGCGCAGGTCGTGCGGCGTCGTCGGGTCGACGTAGTGGTGCGAGTGCATCACGACGCCGTCGAACCGGCCGGGGAACGGCGGGTCGGGCCATCGCGGGTCCCAGTGGTGGCCGCTGGCGACCGCGAGCAGGTCGTAGCGCGCGGCGCGGCGGGCGCCAGCGCGGACCGTCGTCACGTCCCACCCGCCGCCGGGGCGCCGCGCGGCGCGCTCGACCGTGGTCTCGAACTGGATCGTCGGGCGCAGGCCGAAGTGATCGACGTAGGCGTCGAAGTAGCGCGCGATCAGGCTGTGGTGCGGGAAGTCGGGGTAGTCCCGCGGCATCGGGTAGTCCGCGTACTCCATCCGGTCGCGCGAGGTGTTGATGTGCAGCGAGCGGTACGCCGACGACATCCCGTTCTTGTTGCCGAACACCCAGTTGCCGCCGACCCGGTCGCTCGCCTCGAAGCAGTCGTAGGGCACGCCGGCGTCGCGCAGCGCCTTGCACACCGGCAGGGCCGAGCTGCCGGCGCCGATGATCGCGACGCGCGGCAGGCCGCTCACGCGCGCAGCTCCGCGGCGAGGTCCGCGCACAGCGCGGCCGCGGCCTCGTCGGCGCGGGCGAACGCGCCCGTCATGCCGAAGAAGCCGTGGACCAGATCGGGCTCGCGCCGCGCGGTGACGCGGGCGCCGGCGGCGCGCAGCCGCGCCGCCCACGCCTCGCCCTCGTCGCGCAGCGGATCGAAGCCGGCGGTGACGACGACGGTCGGCGCGGCGCCGCGGAGCTGCGCGTCGGCGACCGACCACGGCGAGGCGGCGGCGCGCAGCGTCGGCGTCGGGCAGTAGTGGTCGCGGAACCAGCGGATCAGGGCGCGGGTGAGCAGGAAGCCGTCGGCGAAGGTGTCGTACGAGCGCGCGGCGAGCGTGAGGTCGAGCAGCGGGTAGATCAGGCCGACCGCGGCGGGCCCGGGCAGGCCCGCCGCCCGGGTGCGCAGCTCGACCCAGGCGGCGAGGTAGCCGCCGAAGCTGTCGCCGGCGACGCCGACGCGCGCCGGGTCCGCGCCGAGGTCGCGGGCGTGGGCGCGGGCCCAGCCGAACGCGGCGAGCGCATCGTCGATCGCCGCGGGGTGCGGGTGCTCGGGCGCGAGCCGGTACTCGACCGACGCGACGACGCAGCCGGTGCGCGCGGCGAGCATGCGGCACGAGGCGTCGTACGAGTCGATCGAGCCGATCACGCCGCCGCCGCCGTGGAAGAAGACGATCAGCGGCGGCGGCGCGCCGGCCAGCCGCGGCTGGTAGACGCGCACCGGGATCGTGCCGGCCGGGCCGGGGGCCGACGTGTCGGTGACGCGCGCCATCGGGTGGGGCGCGCGGTCGAACGCGCCCATCGTGCGGGCGGCGTAGGCGCGCGCGGCGGCCGGCGCCATCCGCTCGAGCCCGCCCATGCCGGCGCGCGCGGCGGCGGCGAGCACGACGCGCAGCGACGGATCGAGCGTGTTGCCCTCGATCGTCACCGGGCCGCCGACCAGCGGCTGGGCCGCGGCGGCGGCGCGGACGGCGGTGCGGACGGCGGCGCGCGACAGCGAGGCGAGCATCGGCCGCGACCGTAGCAGACGCGGCCCGGGCGCGGCGCCGGGCGGCCGCGGCCGGGGCGGCGACGTCGCGTCAGTCGCGCTTGCGGCGCAGCCGGTCGAGCGGGATCACCGGCGGCGCCGCGGGCGGGCGCGGGGACATCGCGACGGGATCGAGGTCGGTCGAGCCGCAGTAGAGGCAGGCGCCGTTGAGCACGATGTCGTGGAGGCAGTGGCCGCACGCCGTGCACACGCCGCGGTCGTCGCGGACGAGGTGGAGGCAGGGTGGGGCGGGCGCGTCAGTCACCGGTGGCACGGGAGCTCGAGGTCACGGGGGCAGCTGCGTCGCGAGGCGGCCGGCCAGGCCCGACAGGCGCGCGGTGGTGCGCTCGACGGCGCGGGTGAGCACGTCCGCCGTCCCGATCAGGACGGCGCCGCGGCGCGCGCGGGTGAGCGCGGTGTAGACCAGCTCGCGCGTGCACAGCGGCAGGTCGTCGGCCGGCAGCACCAGCGCGACGTGGTCGAGCTCGGAGCCCTGGCTCTTGTGCACGGTCATGGCCCACGCCAGCTCCAGGCTGGCCCGGACCGCGTCGAGCGGCAACGGCACGAGCTCCTCGCCGCGGCGGAACACGGCGCGGTAGCGCTGGACGCCGTCGTCGTCGGCGACGCGGACGATCACGCCCTGGTCACCGTTGTACAGCGCGCGCTCGTAGTCGTTGGCGGTGATCAGCACCGGCTCGCCGGGGAGCAGCTCGGGGGCCAGCTCCGCGGTCGAGCGCGCGAGCATCGCGCGGTGCAGCCGGGCGTTGATCGCGGCGGCGCCGGTGTCGAGGCCGCGGGTCACGGTCAGCACGCGGCGGCGCTCGTGCAGCGCCAGCAGCTCGCGCAGCGCGGCCTCGTCGTCGCCGCGCCAGGCGCCGCGGTCGCGCCGGTACGCCCGCGCCGCGAGCTGGGCGAACCGCGGGTCGTCGGCGGCGTGGCGCCACCACGCGTCGAGCGCGGCGCCGAGCTGCGCCGGGCCCTCGACGTGGACCAGCTCGACCCCGCGCAGCGTCGCGTCGTCGAGGCTGGCGCGGACGCTGATCAGGTGCGCGCCGGCGACCCCGCCGGCGACCCCGACGGACGCGCCGGCGAACAGCCGGTGCGGCTGGCCGGCGTCGACCGCGCGCGCCGCCTCGAGCACGGCGCGGCCGTCGGGGTCGTCCTCGCGCATCCGGTGGCTCTCGGTCAGCTCGATCGCCCACGGCGCGCCGCGCTGCTGCGCCAGCCCCACCAGCTCGGCCAGCACCGCGCCGGCGTCGACCGACGGCAGCTGGTGGGCGTCGCCGAGCAGGATCAGCCGCGCGTCCGGTCCGGTCGCCCGCACCAGCCGCTCCATCAGCGCGAGGTCGACCATCGACGCCTCGTCGACGATCACCGCGGCGTGGGGCAGCGGCGAGCGCTCGCCGTGGCGGAACTCGCCGCCGGGGCGCCACCCGAGCAGGCGGTGCAGCGTCTGCGCGCCGGGCGGGCGCGCCGCGAGCGCCCGGTCGACGTCGTCAGCGGCGCCGAGCTCGACGACGCGGGCCAGCTCGCGCGCGACCGCCTCGCCCATCCGCGCCGCGGCCTTGCCGGTCGGCGCGGCGAGCGCGATCGATCGGGCGCCGAGCCGCGCCAGCGCGCGCACCAGCGACACGACGATCGTCGTCTTGCCCGAGCCCGGGCCGCCCGAGATCACGCCGAGCCGGCCCGCGAGCGCGGTGCGCACCGCCGCGGTCTGCTGCGGCGTCATCGTCACGCTGCCCGGGCGCGCCGCGACCGCGCCGACCGCGTCGGCGACGCCGCCGGCGTCCGGCAGCGGCGCCGCGCCGACGCGCGCCGCGAGCGTCGCGGCCAGCCGCGTCTCGAGCCACCACAGCCGGTGCTGGTAGAGGTGGCCGTCGTCGACGATCAGCGGCGCGATCTTTTCGGGGCCGCCGACCAGGCCGCCGAGCCCGCGCTGGGCGGCGACCGCGCCGAGCCCGGCGATCAGCTCGTCGATGAGCTTGCCGTCGGCGCGGTCCGGGTCGGCGTCGGCGCCGAGCAGCGCCGCGAGCAGCTCGCGCAGCGGGCCCGCCGGATCGAGCGAGACGCGGGTCGAGCCCTGGCGCGCCGCGGCCTGGGTCGCGAGCAGGCCGGCGGCGAGCGCGGCGCGCTCGGGGCCGCCGAGGAACGGATCGCAGGCGACGACCTCGTCGGCGAGGTAGAGGCCGAGCTCGCCGAGGTCGAACCGGCGGGCGCCGCCGGCGAGGCGCGCGGTGACCGTGCTCGCGCCGCTCGCGCCCGTCCCCGGGGCGCCGCGCGCCCCGCCGAACCGGGTCTTGAGCGCGCCGCCGACCGCGAGCCCGGTCGTCGCCGGCGCCGCGGCCGCGGCCGCCGCACGCTTCCTGCCGCCGCCGCCGCGCGCGCGCCGGCTCATCGCGCTCCTCCCGCCTCGACGAGCCGCGCCGCCAGCTCGTCGGTCCACCGCGCGAGCTGCCCCCACGCGACCGGCACCTGGTGGATCCGCGGCTGGCGCACGAACCAGTAGAGCAGCCCGCCGAACCGGCGGCGCGCGTCGGCCTCGTCGCGCAGCCCGAGCATCCGCGCCGCGGCGAGCGCGTAGAGCTGGACCTGCTCGCGGTAGTGCTCGTCGACGTGGCGCGCGACCGCGGCCGGCGACGGATCGGGCAGCAGGTCGCTCTTGTAGTCGACGACCCACAGCCGGTCGTCCCACGCCACCAGCGCGTCGACGTAGCCGCGCGCGAACCCGGCGCCGAGCGGGTACACGAACTCGACCTCGCGCGCGATCCGCGCCGCCGCCGCGAGCGGCGCCAGCGTCTCGCCGTCGAGCGCGACGTCCATCGTCAGCGTCCGGTGGAGCACGGCGGCGCCGCGCGGCAGGTGGCGCTCGTCGATCCCGTGGTGGCGCGCCGCGCGGCGCAGCACCGCGTCGACCTCGGGCAGCCGCGCCCACGCCGCGGCGTCGCGCTCGGTCAGCGCGGTCGCCAGCGGCAGGTGCTCGAGCGCCTCGTGCAGGAACAGGCCGGACGCCGCGCCGGGCGGCAGGTCGTCGGGGCCCACCGCAGCGAGCGCGACGTCGGCGGCGTCGAGCGCCGCCGCGCCGCCGACGTCCTCGGCGCGGACGTCGTCGCGATCGCTGGCGCGCCCGGCGGCCGGGCGCAGCCGCGAGTACGACGTGACGATCACGCCGCCCTGGCGCGCGCGGAGGCCGGCGTGGTCGACGGGCGTGACCGGCGGCGGCGCGGGCGGCGGGGTCCACGTCCGCAGGTGCTCGATCTCCTCGAGCGGCGGCGGCGACGACACGCTGCCGACCGGCACGAGCTCGTGGCTGAACAGCCGCGCGACCGCGGGATCGGTCTGCGCCGCCTGCAGCGCGCGCTCGAGCGTGTCGTGCAGCGCCTTGATCGAGGCCTGCGGGCCCGCCTTGGCCCGCCGCGGCAGGTACAGCCGGCCCTTGGCGCGCGTCACCGCGACGTACATCAGGCGCTGGTTCTCTTCGTCGCGATCGGCGTCGATCCGCGTGTCGACCTCGCCGATCGCCTTGCCGACGTGGACACACCGCCGGCGCGCCGCGTCGTGGAATAGCTGGGTCTGGTCCGTTGGGATGCCGCCGTAGCAGCCGTGGACGAACACGACCGCCGCCTCGAGGCCCTTGGCGCGGTGGATCGTCATGATCTGCACCGAGCGCCGCTCGGTCTCGAGGCGCTGCAGGTCGATGTCGTCGGCGCGGAGCTGCTCGCCGGTGCGGATCCACCCGCGCAGCCGCGCCGCGAGCTCGTGGATCTCGCACGGCGAGCGAGCGACGTCGTCGTGGAGCAGCTCGAACATGTGGAGCACGTTGGTGATCGCGCGCTCGCCGCCGCCGGCGACGATCGTCCGCTCGACCCACCGCGTGTCCTCGAGGATCCGCGCGAACAGCAGATCGTAGTCCTTGCGCAGCGCGAGCACGCGCCAGTCGTGGAGCAACGCGACCAGCGCGTGGCCGTCGGGGACCTCGGCGAGGCCGGCCAGAGCGGCGAGCGGGACGCCGAAGAACGACGTGTTCCACGCCAGCAGCCGGGCCGAGCGGTCGCGCGGGTCGGCGATCGCGCCGAGCAGGTCGGCGAGCTCTCCCGCCTCGGCCGAGGAGAACAGGTGCTCGCGCTGGTAGACCGCGCACGGCACCGCGCGCCGGCGCAGCGCGCCGGCGACCTGATCGCTCTCCTTGCCCGAGCGGGTCAGGACGTGGATGTCGGCGGGCGCGACCGGGCGCTCGCCGCGGCGGTCCCGCAGCACGAGCTGGTGCGCCGGGTCGGTGAGCAGGCGCTGGATCTCCTCGGCGATCCGCTCGGCCAGCGTGTCGTTGCCGTCGTCGCCGAGCTTGCCGCCTGGCTCGGGCTCGACCTCCAGGACGTGGACCGGCGTCACCGCGCCGCCGGCGGCGCGGACCAGCTCGACCCCGCCCGCGGCGCGCACGTGCTCCTCCGCCGGGTACTCGATGTCGCCGGTGAAGAACTCGCCGTGGGCGCCGCCGACCAGCGCGTTGACCGCGGCGACCAGGTCGGTCGACGAGCGGTGGTTGTCGACGAGCGGGATGCGCGTGGCGCCGCGATCCAGCAGGTAGTCGCGCGCGGCGAGGTAGGTGTAGACGTCCGCGCCGCGGAACGAGTAGATGGCCTGCTTGGGGTCCCCGACGATCGCCAGCCGCGCCTCGGAGTGATCGGCCCACACCCGGCGGAAGATCTCCCACTGGATCTCGTCGGTGTCCTGGAACTCGTCGATCATCGCCCACGGGTGGCGGCGGCGCAGGCGCGCGGCGAGCTCGTCGCCGCGGTCGTCGCACAGCACGTCGCGCACCAGGCGCAGCATGTCCTGGTAGTCGAACTGGCCGCGCCGCGACTTGCCGGCGCGGACGCGCCCCGCGACGATCGGCAGGAACCGCGCCGCGCACACCGCCTCCAGCGGGCACCACGCAGCGACGAGGGCGACCGCGGCGGCGCACGCCGCGTCGCCGAGCGGCGTCGGCGCGGTCACCTTGCCCCGCTGCTCGGCGGCGTCGAGGTACTTGGACTGATTGTCCGGCGTCAGCGCCTGGCACAGCGCGATCGCGCGCGCGGTCAGGTCGGCGCCGGGGGCGGCGACGTCGGCGGCGCCCAGGACCCGCACGATCAGCTCGGCCAGCCGCGACGCCATCGCGCGGCGCGACGCGACGTGCCCGGTCACGCCCATCTGGGCCTCGAACGTCGCCGGCCACGCGCCCTTCCACGGCAGCGCCGCGGCGGCCCGCGCGAACGCGTCGGCGGCCTCGACCAGCGCGGCCTCGTCGAGCACGGGGCGGACGAGCGCGTCCTTGCGCGCGCACGCCAGCAGGATGTCGCCGAGCTGCTCGGTCGTGCGGCCGGTCGCGAGGAGCGCGCGCAGCCAGCGCGACTCGTCGGGGTCGCGCGCGAGCTGCTCGCGCAGCGCCTGGCGGTACGCCTCGAGGAACGCGGCGTCGTCGGGCACCTGGGACTGGTCGAACAGCCGGCGCCCGGCGAACGCGTCCTCGACCAGCAGGCGCTGGCAGAACCCGTGGATCGTGTGGATCGGCGCGCGGTCGAACCCGGCGAGCGCGTCGCGCAGCCGCGTCCGCGCGGCCTCGTCGATCGTCCACGTCGACGCCGCGTCGGGCGCGGTGGCGCCAGGCGGCGCGTGGACCAGCTCGGCGAGCTTGCCGCGGATCCGCGCGCGCAGCTCCGCGGTCGCCTTCTCGGTGAAGGTGACGACGAGGATCTGGTCGATCGTCGCGCCCGCCGCGAGCAGCAGGTCGATCACGCGGTGCTCGAGGAAGTACGTCTTGCCGGTGCCGGCCGACGCCTCGATCACGAGCAGGCGCGCGTCCGGCGGCGGCAGGATCGGCGGGCGCGCGACGACGGCGGCGGCGGTCACCGCAGCTCCTCCAGCAGCTCGTTGAGCGGCGCGAGCCGGCGCTGGATCATCGCGAGCGCGTCGGGTGGGAGCGCGAGGCCGTGATCGCGGCGCAGCGGGCCGAACCCGAGCGCGGCGCCCTTCTTCTTGTTCAGCGCGAGCGCCTTGCCCTTGAGGACGCCCACCGCGGTCTCGAACGGCAGCAGGTAGGCGTGGCCGGCGCCGAGCAGCTCGCCGCACAGCGCGGCGAGGTAGGCGCGCGCGGTGGCCTGGTCCCACGCCGGCTGGCCGCGCGCCACCGCCTTGTCGCCGAGCACCAGCGCGTCGCGGCGGCGCCCGGCGGTCACGCCGGCGGCGGCGAGCGCGACGTGATCGAGCGCGTGGCGCAGGTGGTGGTCGGGGCGGACGTTGCGGTTGACCAGCACCAGCGAGCGCTCGAGCGCGGGCCCACCGAGCAGCTCGGTCGTGCCGACGAGCTCGACCCGGCGCGACGCGCCGCCGATGGTCACGTCGAGCGCGATCGGCTCGTGGAGGCGGGCGCCATCGACGCTGGCGCGCCCGAACGCCAGGCGCGTCCACGGCCCCGCGGCGCCGTGCGCGGCGAGCGCCTCGGCCCACCGGACGAGCTGCCGCAGATCGGCCTCGGCCGCGACGTCGCCGAACAGCCCGAGCGCGGCGTGGCCGGACAGCACGCGGCGGCGGCGGGCGTCGGCGTAGGCGGCGGCGAGCGCCGCGGCGGGATCGCCGGGCTCGCCCGCGTTCGAGAGGTGGCGGCCGAACGCCTCGCGCAGCAGCATCGCGCGATCGAGCGCGTCGGCGTCGAACGGCTCGTCCTGGCGCTCGGCCGCCTCGGCGAGGTCGTCCTCGTCGGCGGTGCCCTGCAGCCGCAGCACCACCTGGGCCCACGCCTGGACCGGCGACTCGAGGAAACGACGCAGCATCGACAGGCTCACCGTCACCGCCGCCTCGGCCTCGGGCTCCGGCGGCGGCGGGACGCCGTCGGCGAGGTCGAGCTTGAGGCCCGCGCGCAGCGCCATCAGGTCCGGCTGAGCGAGCAGCTCGCGCAGCCGCGCGGCGTCGGGCGTCGCGCGACCGTGGTCGAGCAGGTGGTCGGCGAGCGCGTCGCGGACGGCCGCGGCGTGGCGCTCGCGCACCGCCGCCGGCGACGCGCTCGGCACCAGCCGCGGGTCCGCGGCGTAGGCGTCGTCCCACCGCCGCAGCGGGTGGCGCAGCGTCAGCCGCGCCAGCGCGTCGGCGGCGGTGCGCTCGCCGAGGTACGGCGCGAGCATCTCGGCGAGCTCGTGGACGACCGACGACGGCGCCAGCGGCTCGCCCGACAGCTCGTCGCGCGCGACGTACGACAGGGTGAGCCGCTCGCGCGTGGCGAGCACCGCCTCGAGGAAGCCGTAGCGATCGCGGTCGCGGAGCGACACGTCGCCGGGCTCGCGCGTCGCGCGCAGATCGAGCGGCGACGCGTGCTCGCCGGCGGGGAACGCACCCTCGCCGAGGCCGATCACGTAGGCGACCCGCGTCGGCAGCGGCCGGTTGGGCTCGAGCGCGGCGACCATCACGCCGTGGGTGAGCGGCTCGCCGCGGCCCTCGCGCAGCCGGCCGAGCCGGTCGCGCGCGAGCTCGAGCGCCTCGGCGTAGGGCAGCTCGCGGCCGTCCAGATCCAGCGCGGCGAGGCCGCGCAGCTCGTCGAGCACGCGGGCGCGCTCGCGTGCGCCGTCGCCGTCGGCCGCTCCGGGGGCGCCGTCGGCCGGCGCGCCGACGTAGGTGTCGATCGCCGCTGCGAGGATGTCGGCCCAGGTGGTCAGCGTCGCGCGGTGACCGCGCAGCCACCGCGCGTCGGCGAGCAGCGAGCGCGCGAGCAGCGCGAACGTCGCGGCCGAGGCGTGCTGGTCCGGCGCGAGCTCCTCGGGCAACAGCTCCTTGCCGCCGACGCGCACCGGCTCGCGCACGCCGGCGCGCGCCCCGGCGACGAACGCGCCGAGCGCGAGCCGCCGCAGCCCCTGCTCCCAGTGGAACGCCTCGACGGTGCCCGGCGCGACGTCGGCGAGGTACGTGGCCTGGTGGTCGCGCGCGTCCGCACCGTGGACGATGCCGAGCCGCTCGCACCACTGCACCCAGTCGGCGGGATCGACGTGCGGGTGGCGCGCCAGCACCGCGGGGTGGGACATGACCGCGAGCAGCTCGCGCCGCGTCGCGCGGCCCAGCGGCAGCTCGAGCAGCAGGCGCGCGGCCTCGGCGACGCGCCCGGCGCCGGCGGCCGGCGCGTCGACGACGTGGAACGGCAGGCGGTGGAGCGCGCCGAGCACGGGCCCGACCTGCGCGAGGTAGCGGTCGTGGTCGGCGGCGATCAGGATCGCGACGTCGGAGGCGCGCAGCGTCGGGTCGGCGGCGAGCAGCGCCCAGATCTCGCTGCCCACGATCTCGAGCTCGCGGGCGACCGACGGGCAGGCGAGGACGCGCAGCCCCGGATCGACGGGTGCGGCGGGCAGCGCGGCGGGCGGCGGCGCGCGGTGCAGCAGGTCGCGGGCCCACGCGGCGAGCGCGGCGCCGCCGTCCGGCTCGACGTGGCGCTCGTCGACGTCGCCCTCGGTCGCGCCGATCAGCGCGCGCGACGCGTCGCGGCCGGGCCCGCCCCACAGCACCAGGCCGAGCGGCTCGCCGGCCGCGGCCGCCTCGCGCCGGCGCCGGCGCCCGGGCACGTCCTCCCACAGCTCGGCGCACGGCGACACCATCGCGAGGTGGACGTCGCCGCCCTCGGCGAGCGCGCGCAGCCCCTCGAGCTGCGCGACCGCCAGGTACGAGAACCCGACGACGTGGACCGTCCCGTCGAGCCGCGGCGGCGGCAGCCCGAGGCGCGCTCGCGCCCGCGCCAGCGCCGGGATCACGACGCGGTGGCGCGGCGCGCCGTCGCCATCTGGCCCCGGCGCGTGCGCCGCGCCGCGCGGCCCGAGGGTGGCGTCGAACAGCGCGCGCTGCCACGCCGCCGTCGCCGGGTCGACGTCGCGCGGCTCGGCCGCGCGGCCGCCGTCGGCCACGCCCGACCACGCGTCGAGCCACGCCGGCCGGGTCAGCGCGTAGTCCCAGAACAGCCCGGCGACGCGCGTCGCGAGCTGCGCTCGCCGCACCGCCCGCGCCTCGTCATCGCGGCCGTCGGCGTCGAGGTAGGCGCGCACCGGCGCCATCACCGCGCCGTCCGTGACGTCGTCCTTGGCGAGCGCGCTCGCGACCATCGCCCCGAGCCGTGGCCGGTCGAGCCCGACCAGCCCGAGCCGCCGCGCGGCCTCGTCCCCGGTCAGCGCGCGCTCGAGCAGCGGCTCGAGGTACGTCAGCGCCAGCCCGCCCGCCACCCCGCGCCGGCGCGCCAGCGCGTACTGCAGCCACCGCCCGACCAGCCGCCCGGGCACCACGATCGTCGTGGTGGCGAACGGATCGTCCGCGGGGAGCGCGTCCGCGACCGCGGCGGCGAGCTCCTCGAGGTGATTGGACAGCGTGACCCGCAGCATCGAGGGGCAGGCACTCTACCGCCGGGGGGTGACCGGCGGCGCCGGGCCCGCGCGTGCGCGCGCCGGGCCGATCCCGCCCGGCGGCGGTCAGTGGCGGGCCTTGCGCGCGTGACCGCGGGCGGGCCTGGCGGCGGGGCGCGCGCGCCCGCGCCGGCCGAGGAGCCAGCCGGCGAGCGCGAGCGCGAGGCACGCCCACGCGAACAGATCGCCGATCGCGGCGTAGATCGTCCGGCCACCGGACAGCACGCGCACCTCGACGAGCAGCGTCTCGGGCGCCGCGGCGCCGCCGTCGCGGATCGGGAGCTGGGCGCGAACGCGCCCGGTCGCGTCGATCCAGCCCGTGGGGCCGGTGTTGACGGCGCGGACCATGTCGGCGCGCGCCTCGATCGCGCGGAACTGGGCGAGCGCGCGGTGCTGCAGCGGCTCGGCGAACGCGCCGAACCACGAGTCGTTGGTGAGGTTGACCAGCAGGTCCGGGTGGCGCGCCGCGACGTCGCGGCCGAACGACGCGACGACGTCCTCCATGCAGATCATCGCGCCGAGGCGGACGGTGCGGCCGAGCCGCGCGGCCGGCGCCGGCAGGATCACCGGCTCGTCGCCGCCCGAGAACCCGGGCGGCAGGTAGGCGGCGAGCGAGGGGAACCACTCGACGACCGGGTTCCACTCGCTGCCGAGGACGCGGTGGAGCTTGTCGTGGCGGGCGACGACGTCGTCGCCGGCGAGCAGGAACGCGGAGTTGTAGCGGCGGCGCGCGCCCGCGGCGGTGCGGTCCTGGGTGAGCGCGCCGATCACGACCGGGATCTTGAACCCGCGGCGGATCCGCCACGGCGAGGTCTCGGGCAGGTCGCGGCCGAGGTCGCGGGGCAGGTCCGCGGGGTAGCTCGCCTCGGACCACACGACGAGGTCGGCGCCGGCGGCCTGCAGCCGAGCGGTCGCCTCCTGCATCGCGGCGAGCAGCGCGGCGTCGGCGTCGGGGTCGTGGTGGCCGAGGTCCATGCGCTCGTTGGGCTGGACCAGGCCGACGCGGAGCACGGGCGCGGCGGCGCGCGTGGCGTCGACGTCGGCGATGCGCCAGGCGCCGTAGCCGAGGGTCGCGGCGAGCGCGACAGCGACGGCGGCGGCGGCGCGGCGGGCGGCGCGGCGGTGATCGGGCGAGCCGAGCACGACGTCGACGAGCGCGGCGGCGACGGCGACGAGCAGCGCCGCCACCGCGGGCGCCCCGAGCACGTCGGCGATCTGGATGACGGGCAGCGCCGGCGCCTGCGAGATCGCGATCGTGTAGGGGAAGATCACCGGCTGGGCGTGCTCGAACCCGACGACCGCGGCGGGGGCGATCGCGGCGAGCGGCAGCCACCGGCCGCGGCGGTGGGCCCACGCCCGCGCCCACCAGATCGCGCGCGCGGCGAGCAGCAGCGCGAGCCCCTGGTAGGCGGCGAACGCCAGCAGCAGCGCGATCGCAGCTGGCCAAGGGACCCCGGTGTGATCGACGAACGGGAACACGAACCAGTGGAACCCGACGAGCGAGATCGTGAAGCCGCAGGCCCAGCCGTACAGGCCCGCCCGCGACGCGCGCGGCGCGCGCGAGACGAGCCAGAGCAGCGGCGCGAACGCGATCCAGCCGAGCGGCCACAGCCCGAACGGCGGCGAGGCGAGCACGGTGAGCAGGCCGCTGGCGGCGGCGACGCCGAGCTGGGCGAGCGTGGCGCGGCGGCCGGCGCGGGCGGGGAGGTCGAGCCAGGACGACAAGGCCGGCATCATACGGGACGGCCGGGACCGTGGCGGGAGGCGGGTCGGCCGTTCCCGTCTCGACGGCCGCCGGGAGGGCCGGCGCGCGCGTGCTACCGTGGTGGGGTGAGTCAGACCTGCTTCGACATCCTCGCGGAGCTGTTCGCCCGCGACGTCGACCGCGAGCTGCTGCGACGGTCGCTGGCGCGCACCCCCACCGAGCGGATCGAGTGGCTGGAGCAGGTGCAGGCGTTCGCCGACGAGGCGAGGAAGGCGCGAGCGGATGAAGCTGCAAGAGCTGCTGCGACGCCTCGTTGATCATCAGGTCCGGTTCGTCGTCATCGGCGGCGTCGCGCTGATCGCGCGCGGCGTCCAGCGCGCCACCGAGGACCTCGACGTCGCCTACGCGCGCGATCGGGACAACCTGGACCGGCTGGCCGCCGCGCTCGCGCCGATCCACCCGCGGCTGCGCGGCGTGCCGGCCGGGCTACCGTTCGTGCTCGACGCCGCGTCCCTGCGCAGCGGCCTGAACTTCACCCTCGACACCGACCTCGGGCCGCTCGACCTGCTCGGCGAGGTGCCCGGCCTCGGCGGCTACGACCACGTCGACGCCGCGGCGAGCGAGCTCACGATCGCCGGCATGCCGCTGCTGGTCCTGACCGTCGACGGCCTCGAGCGCGCGAAGCGCGCCGCGGGCAGACCCAAGGACCTGGTCGATCTCGGCTACCTGCGCGCGCTGCGCGATTGACCGCGGCGGGCTCGGCGCCGCTACCCGTCGAGGATCGCGCGCGCGGCCTTCACGGCCTTCTGCGCGTCCTTGCTCGCCTCGCCCGCGAGCGCCGCGACCACGGCGCGCGCGACGCCGAACGCGTGCTTGCCGTCGCCGCCCGCCAGCGCGAGGTGCGCGGCCGCGCGGGCGGCGGCGTCGGGCGCGCCGGCCAGGCGCTCGGCGACCAGCGCCTCGGCGTCGCCCGGTGACAGCGCCGCCATGACCTCGCGCGCGGCCTTCTTCTTCGCCAGCGCGGGCTGCCCCTCGACCGCGGCGAGCAACCGCCGCGCCGCGGGCGCGCCGGCGCCGCGCAGGCACTCGCCGAGCAGCGGCGCGCGCCAGCC
>WYBA01000432.1 GCA_011526095.1 Myxococcales bacterium
CGGCCGCCACGCCCGCGGCACGACGCCGCCCGCGCCGGTCGCCGCGCCGCCGTCGCCGCTGCGCCGCGCCCTGGTCGAGGAGTCGATCGCGCGCCAGCGCGCGCGGGCCGGCCGCGCCCGCGCGCTCAAGATCGAGCGCACGCGCCGTCCGACGTCGGGCATCGGGCTCGACAAGGGCGACCTCGTCCGTCACGCGACGTGGGGCGAGGGCGAGGTCGTGCGGATCGTCGGCGACAGCGCGCTGACGTTCTTCCCCGGCCACGGCGAGAAGCTGCTCAAGGCCAGCTTCCTCGAGAAGCTGTAGGGCTTCGCCCGACGGGCGGGGCGGCGAGCCCCGTGTGGTCGTCGCTACGCGCCGTGCGCGCGGCGGGCGCGCACGACCTCGTACAGCGCGATGCCCGCGGCGACGGAGACGTTGAGCGAGCCGACGCCCTGCCCCGCCATCGGGATCTCGGCGTGGAAGTCGCAACCGCGCGCGACCAGCGGGCGCACGCCGCTGCCCTCGGCGCCCATGACCAGCGCCACCGGCGTCGTCGGGCCGAGCTTGGCGACCACGTCGGCGAGCGGCCGCGCCTCGGGGCCGCTGGCCACCGCGCACGTCCACACCCCGGCAGCCTTGAGCTCGTCGAGCGCGCGCGCCAGGTTGCCGACCATCGCGATCGGCAGCAGCTCGGTCGCGCCGGCCGACGCCTTGGTCGCGGCCGGCGTGACCGCGGTCGCGCGATCCTTGGGGATCACGACGCCGTGCGCCCCCAGCACGTAGGCCGAGCGGACGATCGCGCCGAGGTTGTGCGGATCCTGGACCCCGTCGAGCACGACGATCAGCGCGGGCTGCCCGGCGGCGTCGGCGCGCGCCAGCAGGTCGCCGACGTCGGCGTAGCTCAGCTCGGCGCACTCGGCGACGACGCCCTGGTGCCGGCCGTCGGGGCCGGCCAGCTTGTCGAGCTCGGCGCGGCTGCGCTCGACGACCCGCACGCCGGCGGCGCGCGCCGCGACGACGAGCTCCGCCACCGGATCCTTGCCGGCCTTGCCGGCGCGCCCGGGCTCGACGTGGAGCACCTTGATCGCGCCGCTGCGCGCCGCGAGCAGCTCGCGCACCGGGCCGGCGCCGTAGATGAGGCGTGACATGCGCGCCTAATCCGGCGGCTCGAACCGCATGTCGTTGCCGGCGATCTGGAGATTTCGCACGATCGCGCGCGCCGCGGCCGCCGGGTCGTCGGCGTCGCGGACCGGCCGCCCGACGACGATCAGGTCGGCGCCCATCTTCACCGCCTGGACCGGGGACGCGATCCGCTTCTGGTCACCGGCGAGGGTGGCGCTGAGGTTGTCGCCGCCGATCGTGCGGATGCCCGGCGTGACGATCAGGAACGGCGGCGGCAGGATCGCGCGGACCAGCGCGGCCTCGAGCGGCGACGCGACGACGCCGTCGCAGCCGGCGGCCGCGGCGAGGCGCGCGCGCCCGAGCACCAGGTCGAGCGTCGAGCCGGCGTGGCCGGTCGCGGCGAGGTCGGCCTGGTCCATCGAGGTCAGCACGGTCACGGCGAGCACGCGGGTGCGACGCTCGCCGTCGGCGACGCCCTTCGCCGCGGCGACCGCGGCCTCGAGCATCGCCTTGCCGCCGGCGGCGTGGACCGTCAGCAGCTCGGCGCCCAGCCGCGACAGCTGCGCGGTCGCGCGGCCGACCGTCTCGGGGATGTCGTGGAGCTTGAGGTCCAGCATCACCCGCAGCCGGCTGGCGACGTAGTCGCGGACGATGTCCGGGCCGGCGGCGGCGAACAGCTCGAGCCCGACCTTCACCCAGCTCGACGCCCCGCCGAGCCGCTGGACGAGATCGTCGGCCTCGCGCCGGCCGGGGACGTCGAGCGCGACGATCAGCCGGTTGCCGGGATCGAACCCGGCGCTCACGACGGGCTCCCCCACGGCGCGTCGGCCGCGTCGCGCAGCTTCTGGTGCTCCTCGGCGACGCGCGCCGCGAGCAGCTCGACCGCGCCGTCGACCGCGATCAGCGTGGGCTGGGCGTCGCGGCGCGCCTTGAGCTCGAGCTTGCCGTCCTTGAGCGAGCGCGCGCCGACCGCGACCCGCAGCGGCACGCCGATCAGGTCGGCGTCCTTGAACTTGGCGCCCGGGCGCTCGTCGCGATCGTCGAACAGGACCTCGACGCCGCGGGCGCGCAGCCCGTCGTAGAGCGCCTGCGCCGCGGCCATCACGGCGACGTCGCCGGCCTGCAGCGCGACGATCTCGACCTCGTACGGCGCGATCGAGATCGGCCAGCAGATGCCGCCGGCGTCGTGGTTCTGCTCGATCGCGGCGGCGGCGACGCGGGTGATGCCGATGCCGTAGCACCCCATCACCATCGGCTTGGTCGCGCCCTGCTCGTCGACGAAGTCGCACTGCATCGGCGCCGAGTACTTGGTGCCGAGGAAGAACACGTGACCGACCTCGATCCCCTTGAACCCGCGGTAGGTGCCTTCGCCGCAGCGCGGGCAGCGATCGCCCGGCTCGGCGAACCGCAGCGGCGCGAACCGCACGCCCGGCAGGTCGCGCTCGACGTCGACGCCGACGAGGTGCGCGTCCGCCGCGTTGGCGCCGCACACCGCGCCGCGCGCCCCGCGCAGCTCGGCGTCCGCCCACACCGCGACCTCGCCGCGCAGCGGCCCGACCGGCCCGACGAACCCCGGCGCCACGCCGATCGCGTCGACGACCTCGACGTCGCGGGCGAGGTAGACGTGCTTGGCGCCCAGGGCCTTCTTGAGCGCGACCTCGTTGAGGCCGCGGTCGCCGCGGACCAGCGCGAGGACCGGCTTGCCGTCGGCCATGTAGACCAGCGCCTTGATCAGCTGGGTCTGCGGCACGCCGAGGAACGCGGCGACGTCCTCGATCGACTTCTTGCCCGGCGTCGCGACCTGCGCCCGCTCGGTCGTGGCCGCGTGGCCGGCCGCGCCGGGGACGATGCCCGGCGCCGTCGGCGCGGCGACCTCCGCCTGCTCGACGTTGGCGGCGTAGGTGCAGCGGTCGCACGCGACGATCGCGTCCTCGCCCGACTCGGCGAGGACCTGGAACTCGTGGCTGCGCGAGCCGCCGATCGCGCCGGTGTCGGCCTCGACCGCGCGGAAGTCGAGCCCGCAGCGGCGGAAGATCCGCGCGTACGCGGCGTACATCGCGTCGTACGCGGCGAGCGCGCGCTCGTCGGAGACGTCGAAGCTGTACGCGTCCTTCATGATGAACTCGCGGCCGCGCATCAGGCCGGCGCGCGGGCGCATCTCGTCGCGGAACTTGGCCTGGATCTGGTAGAGGTTCAGCGGCAGGTCGCGGTAGCTCGACGTGTCGCGCCGGACCATCTCGACGATGACCTCTTCGTGCGTCGGGCCGATGCAGAACTCGGCGCCCTTGCGGTCCTTGAACCGCAGCAGCTCCGGCCCGTACTGCTCCCACCGCCCCGACTCCTGCCACAGCTTGGCGGGGACGGCGGCGGGCATCAGCACCTCCTGCGCGCCGGCGCGGTCCATCTCCTGGCGGACGATCTCCTCGATCTTGCGGACGACGCGCCAGCCGAGCGGCAGGAAGTTGTAGACGCCGGCCGCGACCTGGCGGATGTAGCCGCCGCGGGCGAGCAGGACGTGGGAGACGACCTGGGCGTCGGCCGGGCTCTCCTTCAGCGTGGGCAGGAACGCGGCGGACAGGCGCATGGGCTGGGGTTATACGGACCGGGGCCCCGGACCGCAACCCGTCCCGCTCACCGCAGCGTCCGCACCGTGGCGCCGTCGTCCTCGATCGTGAACACGACGCCGTCGTCGTCGCGGCGGTGGTCGGCGCCGAACCGGACGGTGCCGGTCACGCCCTCGAGCTGGAGCTTGCCCAGGGCGGCCGCGACCGCGGCGCGGTCCTGGGCGCCGCCAGCGGCGGCCCCCAGGGCGACGATCGCGTCGAAGGCGTAGGCGTCGACCGCGGTGGGCGGCCGGTCGTGCGCGGCGGCGTGGCGGTCGACGAACGCGGCGATCCGCGCGTCCGACCGGTCCGGGTAGAACCCGGGCGCGAGCAGCGCGCCGATCGAGTGGCGGCCGGCGTCGCGCACGTACTCCGCGTCCATGCCCTCGGCCGTGGACAGCAGGACGATCGCCCGGCCCTTGACCGTCTTCGGCAGCTTCGCGCCCGCGGCGCGCGGCACCAGCCCCGCGGCCGACAGGGCCGGCGCGATCAGCTCGAGCCGGTCGGCCTGCTCGGGCACGAACACGCCCTGCCAGCCGCCGTCGAGCTTCTTGACCAGCTTGGCGAAGCTCTTCTCGTCGGCCGGGTAGTCGACGCGGACGACGACCTCGCCGCCAGCGTCGCGCGCCGCGTCCGCGAACGCCCCGGCGACGGCGCGGCCGTAGCCGCTGTCGGGGGCGAGGATCGCCAGCTTCTTGACGCCCGCGGCGACCGCGCGGCGCGCCAGGATCCGCGCGCGCTGCTCCGCCGAGTGCATGACGTGGAACACCCACCGCCCCGACGCGGGCCGCTCGTCGGCGCGCGGGTTGAGGCTGACCAGCGGCACGCCGAGGTCGGCCGCGCGCGCGGCGGCCGCGTCGACCGAGTCGCCGTCGATCGGTCCCAGGATCGCGAGCACGCCGCGGTCGGCGAGCGCCGCGACCGCCGCGGCGGAGGGCTTCGCGCCGGCCGCGCCCTCGACGTCCACCGTCGCGGCGGTGTCGCCGCCGTGGGCGCCCGCGGCGATCGCCGCGCCGCGCGCCGCGGCCTCGGCGACGCGGCTCTGCTTGCCGTCGAGCGGCAGCACCGCGCCGAGTTGCGGCGGGCCGGCGGCCACC
>WYBA01000433.1 GCA_011526095.1 Myxococcales bacterium
CGGCCTGCGCCGCCACGTCCGCGGCGATCGCCGCGACGAGGTCGCGGAGGTAGCGGCAGGCGTCGTCGTCGTCCGTCACGGCGGGCCACAGCAGCTCGACCGGCGAGGTGGGCAGCTCGAACGGCAGCGGGGCGATCCGCAGGTGGGGGCGCACCGCGCGCAGCTCGTGGGCGATCACCACCGGCACGGTCGCGAGCAAGGGGCCGCTGTCGAGCACCGCGCCGACGCCGGCGAAGCTCGACACCGAGCACCGGACCGAGCGCGCGCGCCCGAGCGCGTCCTCGACGATCCCGCGCAGGTCGCCGTTGTAGGACACGACGACGTGGTCGTGGGCGAAGTACGCCGCGTCGGTGAGCGGGCGGGGCAGGCGCGCGTGGCGCGGGTCGTACACGCACACGAACCCGCCGACGAACAGCGTGCGGCGGTGGACGTCCGCCGGCAGGTCGTCCGCGACCGTGATCGCCGCGTCGATCGCGCCCGACGCGAGCGCCGGCCCGATCGTGCGGAACTGGACCGGCGTCGACACGACGCGCAGCCGCGGCGCCTCGACCGCGAGCCGGCGCAGCAGCGCCGGCAGCAGCCACGCGTCCGCCGCGTCGGACAGGCCGAGGCGGATCGTGCGCGTCGTCGTCGCCGGGTCGAACGCGGGCGCCGCGAGCGCCGCGTCGACCAGCGCGCGCAGGTGCGGCTCGACGTGCGCGCGGAGCCGCTCGCCGCGCGCGGTCAGCGCGAGCCCGCGCCCGCGCCGCGCGAACAGCGGCGCGCCGACCGCGGCGGTGAGCCGGCGCAGTGCCGCGCTCACCGCGGGCTGCGTGAGGTACAGGCGCGCCGCCGCGCCCGTGACGCTCCCCGCCGCGGCGACCACCGCGAACACGCGGAGCAGGTTGAGGTCGAGGTCGCGTCCATAAGACTCGTTCATGGGTCGCATACATCCTATTGACTGGATGGATGCGACGCCAGGGCCCACTGTGGCGGCACAGGAGAACGCCATGACGAACCACACCGCCTCCCCGCTCCCCCCGCTGTCCCCGCTCGCCCTCGGCTGCATGGGCATGTCCGGGATGTACGGGCCATCCGACGACGACGAGAGCGTCGCCACGATCCACGCCGCGCTCGACCGCGGGATCAACCTGATCGACACCGGGGACTTCTACGGCGTCGGCCACAACGAGCTGCTGATCGGCCGCGCGCTGCGCGGGCGGCGCCGTGACCAGGCGGTGCTGTCGGTCAAGTTCGGCGCGCTGCGCGGGCCGGGCGGCGAGTGGACCGGCGTCGACGGCCGCCCGGCCGCGGTGAAGAACTTCCTCGCGTACACGCTGACCCGGCTCGGCGTCGACCACGTCGACATCTACCGCCCCGCGCGCCTCGACCCGGCCGTGCCGATCGAGGACACGATCGGCGCGATCGCCGACCTCGTGGCGGCGGGCTACGTCCGGGCGATCGGGCTGTCCGAGGTCGGCGTCGACACGATCCGCCGGGCCGCGGCGGTCCACCCGATCCACGACCTGCAGATCGAGTACTCGCTGATCAGCCGCGGGCCGGAGGCGAGGATCTTCCCGGCGCTCGACGCGCTCGGGATCGGCGTGACGGCGTACGGCGTGCTGTCGCGCGGGTTGCTCGCCCGCTCGCGTCCGACCTCGCCGGCGGACTTCCGCGCCTACCTGCCGCGGTTCTCGGGCGAGCACGCGGCGCACAACCAGCTCGTCGTCGAGACGCTCGAGCGCCTCGCCGCGGCGCGCGGCGTCCGCCCGGCGCAGCTCGCGATCGCGTGGGTCCGCGCCCAGGGGCCGCGCATCCTGCCCGTGATCGGTGCGCGCACCCGCGCCCAGCTCGCCGAGGCGCTCGGCGCGCTCGAGCTGACGCTGACGGCGGACGAGGCCGCCCAGCTCGCCGCGGCGCTCCCCGCGGCGGCGGGCACGCGCTACGCCGAGGTCCACATGTCGAACCTCGACAGCGAGCGGTGACGACGCGCGTCACCCGGCGGCGGCGACCTGCTCGACCGTGCGGCCGGTCAGCACGCTCTCGGGGCGCTCGCGCGTGACGTCGCGCGCCGGGTCCGCCTCGGCGTCGTTGCGCTTGAACAGCATCCACGCCTCGCCGCGGTCGCCGGTGCGGGTGCGCAGCAGCGTCCACTGGCCGCGCACCTTGTCGCCGTGCAGCGTGAACGTGAGGCGGCCGCGCGCCAGCGCCGCGCGCGGCTCGTCGCGCGGCGCCCACGTCCCGCGGTCCCACACGATCACCGCGCCGCCGCCGTACTGCCCCTTCGGGATCACGCCCTCGAAGTCGGCGTACGCGAGCGGGTGATCCTCCGTCCGCATCGCCAGCCGGCGCACCGCAGGATCGAGCGACGGACCGCGCGGCACCGCCCAGCTCAGCAGCACGCCGTCGAGCTCGAGCCGCAGGTCGTAGTGGAGCCTGCGCGCGGCGTGCTTCTGGATGACGAACACGTCGCCGGTCGGCGCGAGGTCGCCGTCGCCCGACGGCTCGCCGCCCGGCTCCGGCGTCGCGGCGAAGTCGCGCATCGCGCGATAGGTGTCGAGCGGCCGCCGCGGTGGGGTGCTCATGACGACGGCGCGAGCGTAGCGCCGCGCCGCGGTCCTGACGATACTGGCGGTCCGCCCGCGACGACGTGGCGCGGCACCGAGGAGGACACGATGACCCGACCCCTGCACGGCAAGGTCGCGCTCGTCGCCGGCGCGACGCGCGGCGCCGGGCGCGCGATCGCGCTCGAGCTGGCGCTCGCCGGCGCCACCGTCTACGCGACCGGGCGGAGCAGCCGCGAGGCGCCGCCGCCCACGCCGCCGACCACGCCGCCGACTTCGCCGTTCGACGTCGACCGCCGCCCCGAGACGATCGAGGACACCGCGGCGCTGATCGGCGCCGCGGGCGGCGACGCGATCGCGGCGCGCGTCGATCACCTCGACGAGCGCGCCGTCGCCGCGCTCGTCGCGCGGGTCCACGCCGAGCGCGGCCGGCTCGATATCCTGGTCAACGACATCTGGGGCGGCGACGCGCTCACCGAGTGGGGCGTGCCGTTCTGGGAGACGGACGTCGCGCAGGGGCTTCGCCTGCTCCAGCGCGCGATCCACACCCACGTCATCACCAGCCGCCAGGCGGTGCCGCTCATGCTGCACGGCGGCGGCGGCGGCGGCGGGCTGATCGTCGAGGTCACCGACGGCGCCGGCCACTACCACCGCGGCCCGGCGTTCTACGACCTCGCCAAGTCGAGCGTCGTGCGGCTGGCGTTCGGCATGGCCGAGGAGCTGCGCGAGCGCGACGTCACCGTCGTGGCGGTCACGCCCGGGTTCTTGCGGTCCGAGGCGATGCTCGAGCACCTCGGCGTGACCGAGGCGACCTGGCGCGACGCGATCGCGCAGGACGAGCACTTCGCGTGGTCGGAGACGCCGCGGTTCGTCGCGCGCGGCCTCGCCGCGCTCGCCGCGGATCCGGACCGCCGGCGGTGGCACGGGCGCGGCACGTCGAGCTGGCAGCTCGCGCGCACCTACGGCGTGACCGACGTCGACGGGACGCGGCCGGACTGGGGCGCGCACGCCGCGGCCGAGGAGTTCGGCCGCGATCAGGCGGCGTCGCACGCGCGGTTCGCGACGATGTTCGAGCCGCCGGCGGGCTGAGCAGGCGCGAGGCCCGCGTCAGCGCGCGGCGGGCGTCTTGGCCTTCGCGGGCGTCCTGGCCTTCGCGGGCGTCTTGGCCTTCGCGGGCGTCTTGGCCTTCGCGGGCGCGTTCTTCGCAGGCGCGTTTTTCGCGGGCGCGTTCTTCGCAGGCGCATTCTTCGCGGGTGCCTTGGCCCTGGCGGGGGCGGGCCGCGCGCGCGTCGCCTTGCGTGCCGCCTTCGCGGCGGCGCCGTGGGCGGCCTCGTGCATCGCGATGTACTCGTCGACGCTGATCCTCGCGATCACCTTGCCGATGACGTCGAGCGGCAGCTCGTCGAGCTTCTTGAACCGCACGCACGACTTGCCCATGTCGAGCTTCAGCCCGCGCTCCCGGTACTCGCCGACGAACCACCGCATCGCCGCCTCGCTGCCGCACACGGTCATCAGGTACAGCGTCATGTACTGCTTCTGCGACGCCAGCGCGGCGAGCGCGAGGGGCTGGCCGTTGTACGTGTGCGGGAACCGCGCCAGCGGGATGGCGTAGCCGATCATCCCGTACTGCATCGCCTCCTCGTAGCCCTCGGGGAGGTTGGCGAGGATCACCTCGCGGACGCGCGCGAGCGCCTCTCGCCGGTCCGGCGGCAGGCTGGCGAGGTACTGCTCGACCGTGGCGGCGGTGCTGGAGGCCATGGCCCGACGGTACACCGCCGCGGCCCCGCGACCCGCGTCACGACCGGCCGAGGAAGGCCGCGAGCTGTGGCGCGAGCGCGGCGCGCGTCGCGATGCACTGGTCCATCTCCTCGATCGCCTGCGCGACGCCGAGCGCGCCGAGATCCTCGGGCGCCGCGAACTGCGCCTGGAGCCACGCGGCGACCTCGTCGCGCCGCGCCGGATCGCACACCGTGACGGCGAGCCGGGCGTGCCAGTCCTTCGCGACCGCCGCGCGCAGCGCCGGCAGCCGGTCGCGGACGAGGTCGAACGCGACCGCCTCGACCGCGGGGTCGTCGACGCGCAGCAGCGTCAGCCGCTCGTTCGCGATCGCGTCGCCCGCGAGCAGCGCGTCGAGCGCGCGGCGGTAGCGCGCGGCGTCGGGGACGGCGGCGAGCGCGCCGAGCAGCGCGCGGCGCGCGGCGATGTCCGGCTCGGTCGCGACCGCCGCCAGCGCCGGCTCGAACAGCGCGTCGGCGCCGCCGCGCATCGCCGCGTACAGCACGACCGGCCACAGCGAGCGGGGGATCGCCGCGTGATCGTCGAGCCACGCGCGCGCCAGCGCCACGGCGCGCGCCGCGGCTTCGGGATCGGCGCCGGTGGCGGCGACCAGGGGCAGCACGTGCTCGCGCAGCCGCGCGTCGACGAAGTCCTCGCCGGCGCGCGCCTCCCACCCGACGCGGCGCGCCGCCGGGCCGAGCGCGCGCGCGACCAGCGCGGCGAACGCCGGCCGGTCGGCGTCGGCGACCAGCGGCGCGAGCGCGGCGAGCCGCGCGGTGATCAGCTCGGCGACGTGCGGCGCGCGGCTCGCGCCCCACACCGGCGCGAGCTCGAGCAGCGCCGCGAGGTCGAGCTCGCCCGCGTCGACGCGGCCGCCGAGATCGCCGACGAACGCGACCTGCTCCGCCGGCGCCAGCGCGGCGAGCTCGCGCGCGGTCGCGGGCCACAGCTCGCGGTCGAGCGCGGCGAGGTAGTGGCCGCGCCCGCCCGCCGGCGCGACGACGCGCGGGCAGCCGGCCCCGAGCGCCAGCTCGACCGGGGCGTCGCTGACGAGGGTGCACCGCGGCGCGGGCTCGTCGCCGACGCGCAGGCACACCGGGAGCTGCCACCGCGGCGGGGCGCCGGTGGCGCGCGCGCCCCGGGCGAGGAACCGCCCCGGCGTCAGCACCGCGACCGCGTCTTGCCCGGCCTCGCACCGCCGGGCGATCGTCACCATCGGCGCGCCGGCCTGGTCGAGGAACGTCGACATCGGCGCGGCGACGTCGCGCCCGGCCGCCTCGCCGAGCGCCGCCATCAGGTCCGCCGCCGTCGCGGTCTTCCACGCGAACCGGTCGAGGTAGCGGCGGACGCCGGCGCGGAACACCTCCGGCCCCAGCCACTGCTCGAACATGTGGAGCACGGTCGCGCCCTTCTGGTAGGTGATGCCGTCGAACGCCGCGCCGATCGCGGCCTCGTCCTCGACCGGCTGGCGGATCCGCCGCGCCGAGGCGAGCCCGTCGGCGGCGAGCGCGGTGCGGCGGTCCTGGGCGATCAGCGCGTCGCCGCGCAGCTCGGGGTGGACGGCGTCGAGCACCCACGCCTCGGCCCAGGTCGCGAACGCCTCGTTGAGCCACAGATCGTCCCACCACGTCATCGTCACGAGGTTGCCGAACCACTGGTGGGCGAGCTCGTGGGCGATCACCTCGAGCGCGACCCGCCGCGTCGCGGCGCTCTCCGACGGCGGGATCACCAGCAGCTTCGGCGCGTACGTGATCAGGCCCGCGTTCTCCATCGCGCCGCGCGGCGCGCCGGGCACGACGATCTGATCGAGCTTGTCGTAGGGGTAGGGGATGCCGGTGTAGTCCTCGAGCGCGGCGAGCAGCTTCGGCGTCTCGGCCGCGGCGAACGCGGCGTCGGCGCCCTGGCCGCGCGGCACGATGATCCGGATCGGCGCGCCGTGGCGCGAGGCGCCGGCGTCGACGACGTCGTAGGGCCCGACGGCGAGCGCGAGCAGGTAGCTGGGCAGCGGCTTGGTCGGCGCGAACCGCACGCGGTGGCGGCCGTCGGGCAGCGGCTCGTCGGCGAGCTCCTTCGCGTTGCCGAACGCGCGCATCCCGTCGGGCACGGTGAGCTCCAGCGTCCACGGCACCTTGTGGCGCGGTTCGTCGAAGCACGGCAGGGCGCGGCGCGCGCCCTGCGCCTCGTGCTGCGTGACGATGTACCAGTCGCCGCGGTCCTCCTTGCGGCGCAGGCCGTACGACTGCTCGGCGGTCTGGCGGCCGTCGTAGTCGAGGGTGATCGTGACGTCGCCGGGCGCGAACCCGTCGGGGATCGCGAGGCCGACGTGGCGGGGGTGGGTGTGGACGGTCGCGGCCACGCGGTCCTCGCCGCGCGCCACCGTCGCCGCGCGGACGGTCAGCTCCTCGGCGTCGAGCCACAGGATGGGCATCGCGCGATCGATCCGGACGTCGACCTCGGCGCGGCCGCGGAACGTCTCGAGCCGCGGGTCGACCTCGAGCGTCGCGCGGTAGGCGAGGGGCGCGGCGCCCTCGGGCAGGCGGAGGCCCGTCGGCGGCGTCGGCGCGGTCGGCGCCGGGGTGTCGGCGGGGGGCGCCTTGGCCGGCGCGTCGGCGCCGCGGCACGCGGCGGTGGTCGTGAGCAGCGCGGCGAGCGCGAGGGCGAGCTTCATACCATCTCCTCGGGGCGGACCCAGGCGTCGAACTGCGCGGCGGTGACGTGGCCCGACGCCACCGCGGCGTCGCGCAGCGCCACGTCGCGGACGTGCGCGTCGTGGGCGATCGCCGCGGCGCGGTCGTAGCCGATGTGCGGCGCGAGCGCGGTGACCAGCATCAGCGAGCGCTCCAGGTGCTCGCGGATCCGCGCGCGCCGCGGCTCGAGCCCGCGCGCGCAGTGCTCGTCGAACGAGCGCATGCCGTCGCCGAGCAGCCGGACGCTCTGGAGGAACGCGTGGGCGAGCAGCGGCTTGTGGACGTTGAGCTGGAGCAGGCCGCTGGCGCCCGCGACCCCGATCGCGACGTCGTTGCCCAGCACCTGCGCGCACGCCATCGTCAGCGCCTCGCTCTGCGTCGGGTTGACCTTGCCCGGCATGATCGAGCTGCCGGGCTCGTTCTCGGGGAGCGCGAGCTCGCCGAGCCCGGCGCGCGGGCCGCTCGCGAGCAGCCGCACGTCGCTGGCGATCTTGATCAGCGCGGCGGCGAGCCCGCGCAGCGCGCCGTGGGCGTGGACCAGGGCGTCGTGCGCCGCGAGCGCCTCGAACCTGTTCGGCGCCGCGACGAACGGCAGGCCGGTCGCGGCGGCGAGCCGCGCCGCGACCCGGGCGCCGAACTCGGGGTGGGTGTTGAGCCCGGTGCCGACGGCGGTGCCGCCGATCGCCAGCTCGCACAGCCCGGGCGCCGCGGCGTCGAGGTGGCGGCGCGCGCGGGCGAGCTGCGCCGCCCACCCCGACAGCTCCTGGCCGACGGTGAGCGGCGTGGCGTCCATGAGGTGGGTGCGGCCGAGCTTGACGATGTCGCCGAACCGGCGCGCGCGCTCGTCGAGCGTGGCGTGCAGCGCGTCGAGCGACGGCCGCAGCCGCTCGGCCAGCGCCAGCGTCGCGGCGACGTAGATCGCCGTCGGCACGACGTCGTTCGACGACTGGCCGCGGTTGACGTGGTCGTTGGGGTGGACGAGGCGGCCCTCGCCGCGCGAGCCGCCGAGCAGCTCGGACGCGCGGTTGGCGACGACCTCGTTGACGTTCATGTTCGTCTGCGTGCCCGAGCCGGTCTGCCACACCGACAGCGGGAACTCGTCGCCGTGACGCCCGGCGACGACCTCGTCGCACGCCGCGACGATCGCGCGCGCGAGCTCGGCGGGGAGCAGGCCGAGGTCGGCGTTGACCTCGGCGGCGGCGCGCTTGACCCGCGCCAGCGCGAAGATCAGCTCCGGCGGCATCGTCTCGGTGGAGATGCGGAAGTGGGCGAGCGAGCGCTGGGTCTGCGCGCCCCACAGCCGGTCGGCGGGCACGGGGATCGCGCCGAACGAGTCGTGCTCCAGCCGCGTGACCGCCGTGTCCTCGTCCATGGCCTCGGGCTTACCACGGGCCCGCCGCTGATCCCGTGCCCGTGCCCGGTCACGCCGCCGCGACCGTCTCCGTCTCCGCCTCCGCCTCCGTCTCCGCCTCCGTCTCCGTCTCCGTCTCCGTCTCCGTCTCCGCGTCCGTCTCCGTCTCCGCCTCCGCCTCCGCCACGGCCGCCTCCGCCAGCCACTCCCTCCACTCCTCCCACAGCGGCCTCGCCTCCTCGCGGAACGCGCCGAAGTGCCCCAGCCGCCCCAGCCCGACCCGCTCGGGCGCGACCCGCACCAGCTCGCTGCGCGCCGCGGTGAACGAGTCGACCAGCGGCGCCACCGACGCCGGCGGCGCGTACGCGTCGTCCGTGATCGCGTAGGCCAGCAGGTCGCCGCGGAACGACGCGAACCCGCTCGGGCCGCGGCGCAGCGCGTAGCCGACCACGTAGTCACGCGCGCGGCCCCACCGCGCCCACTCGCGCGCGACCCCGGCGGGGAGGTCCTCGCCGCCGCCGAGCCGTCGCATCGGCAGCTTGCCGAGCAGCGTCGTCAGCGTCGGGATCGCGACCCACCACAGCGCCGCCATCGCGTAGCGCGCGCGGCCCGGCCAGTTGCGCCAGTGGCCGTGCTGCGAGCCGACCATCAGCGCGCGCCGGACCGGCGGATCGGGCACGAGGCCGAGCAGCTGGCCGCCCACGCTGTGCCCGAACCACGTCATCGGCGCGCCGGGGAACCGGCGCTGCAGGTAGGCGACGCCGCCGCGCAGGTCGAGGTCCGCCCAGTCGTGCAGCGACGCCTCGAACCCGCGCAGCACCGGCGGCGCCGAGCCGCCGATGCCGCGGTAGTCGGGCACGAGCACGGCGAGCCCGGCGTCGGCGAGGTACGCGCCGAGCGGACGGTAGAACCGGCGCGGCACGCCCATGGCGGGCGCGAGCAGCACGGTGGCGCGGGGCGCGCCTCCGGGCGGCAGGTGGAGGTCGGCGGCGAGCGGCGTGCCATCGAGTGCGGGCAGGGTGACGTCCATGGTGGGCTCCGTTTCTCCGGTGGGGCGATCGGTTTCTCCAGTGGAGATATTAGTTTCTCCAGTGGAGATATGCAAACGCGATCCGGCCGGGCGCGCGCAAGGTCGCGTCTCGCCACGGGTTCTCGCGCCGCGCGTCGCGCGCGGCCTGCCCGCCCGCCCGCGGCTCAGAGCCTGTGAGGCTGTCAGCCTCGCAGGCTCTGTCGATCGGCTGGCTCGCCCGAAGACGGGCTCGCGGCGCCTGTACGGAGGTCGCCTCGCTTCGCTCGGCTCAGCCCGCGGTCAGGCCGACGACGACCGCGCGCAGCAAGCGCTCGGCGTAGGTCAGGGCGCGTCCCGGGCGCGCCTGGATCCGGCCCTCGATCAGCAGGTCGGACACGCCGTGCACGCTCGCCCACAGGGTCATCGTCGCCTGCAGCACGTCGGTGCCCGCGGGCAGCTCGCCGCGCTCGACGCCGCGCTTGATCTCGGTCGCGACCAGGCTCGTCGCCTCGGCGAGCACGGCCTCGAGGTCGGTGAACCGGCCGTCGGCGTTGAGCCGTGCGCCGAACATCGCGCGGTAGTGCGCGGGGCGCGCGAGCGCGTAGCGCACGTAGGCGCGGCCGATCGCGAGCAGCCGCTCGTGGGTCGGCTGGTCGGCTGGCTGCTTCGCCAGCTCGGCGCGGATCTCGTCGAGCTGGCCGCGCCAGCCCTCGATCACGGCGGCGGCGAGCAGCGAGCGCTTGTCGGCGAAGTGGTGGTAGACGGCGCGGTGGTTGACGCCGACCCGCCGCGCGGCCTCGCGCAGCGTGAACGTCTCGCCCTGGCCCTCGGCGACGAGATCGAGCGCGGCGCCGACGAGCGCGCGGCGCAGGTCGCCGTGGTGGAACGTGTCGCGGCGCCCGGCGGGGCGGCGCGCGCGGGGCGCCGCCTTCGGCTTCGGCGCCGGGGTGGCCCGGGCGCGCGCCGGCTTCGCCACCTTCGCCACCTTCGCCACCTTCGACATCAGGTCGGCTTCGCCTTCCAGTCCTTCTTCGAGAACACGGCGAAGTCGGTGACGAGGCACGCGGGGTAGCCGTCGGCGTCGAGGCCCCAGTACGAGACGTACGCGGCCGGCTTGCCGGCGGCGCCGGCGGTGAACGTGAGCACGTCGGGGGCGGCGGGGTCCGCTGGCGGCGTGTCGCGGCCGAGCGCGGCCGCGTCGAGCATCGCCGCCGTGCCCGACTCGACCGGGAACGCCGGGGCGTCGTCGGGTGTGCGCGGCGGCTTCTTGCCCTCGGCGTGGGCGATCACCCAGCGCGCGACCGGGCCGCGGCCGACGTGGAGCACCGCGGCGGCGACGCGCGGCGCGCCGTCGAGGTGGACGACGCTGAGCGTGCAGCGGTAGCGCCCGGGCGGCAGCGGGCGCGCCAGCACCAGCGCGCCCTTGCGCGTCGCGGCGGAGCCCGGGGACGCGTCGGCGACGGCGATCCTGCCGCTGGTGATCGCCAGCGGCGTCGCCACCGGCTGGATCTCGAGCCGGTGCGGGCCGAACCGCTCGCCGTAGCGACACAGCCGCACGACGTCGAGCTCCGGAGCGGTCTCGACGAGCGCCGGCGGCGGCGGGCGCGTCGGCGCCGGCGGCGGCGGCGGTGGCGGCCGGACGAGCGGCGCGAGCGCGGGACGCGCGGGCGGTGGCGGCGCGGCGGGCGCGCTGGCCGTCGGCGCGGCCCTCGCGGGCGCCTTGGCCTTCGCGGGC
>WYBA01000434.1 GCA_011526095.1 Myxococcales bacterium
CGCCGCGACGTCGCCGCCGGCCGCCGGCCGCGCCGCGTCGAGCCGCGCGGTGGCGACGTCGGCGGCGACCGCGAGCGCGGGGTCACCGGCGGCGCGCGCGGCGTCGATCCACGCGCGGGCGCGGGCGACGTCGTCGTCGCGCTCGCTCATCCGCGCCAGGTCGACCACGAGCGCGACCTCGTGGGACATCGGCGCCAGCGCGCACGCGTCGATCGGCGGGATCAGGCCAGGCGCGCGCGCGCGCGCGTCGGCGTCGCCGAGCGCGGCGACCATCGCCATGCCCATCGCGGCGTAGCGCGCCGTCGCGCAGTCGGTCGCCTCGGCGCGGACCCGCAGCTCGTCGAACGACGCGCTCGCGATCGCGAGGCGGCCGCGGCCGCGCTGGGTCTCGGCGACGATCGCGCGGGCGCGCAGCTCGGGGCCGGTCGAGCCGGCGGCGGCGAAGCTGGCGACCGCGGTCGCCGCGGCGTGCTCGCCCTCGGCGAAGCGGCCGTCGCCGTTGTAGAGCTGGGCGAGCTCGTACGCCAGCGCGCCGCAGCGTTGGGCGATCGCGCGGCCGTCGCACCGCGCCGTCGCGTCGGCGAGGATCGCCTCGGCGCGGTCGCGCGCGCCCTCGGCCATCGCCGCGACCGCCCGCTCGCGCGCGGCCAGCAGCTCGAACCACGGATCGCCGGTCGCGACGGCGAGCCGCGACACCTCGGCCAGGTGCGCCTGCGCCCCGGCCAGCACGAGCGCGCCCAGGCGCAGGTCGTCGAACGCCGCGCCGGCGCGGGCGAGCCTGCCCAGCAGCGCCTGCGCCTGCTCGGGGGTCGCCTGGCCGAGCGCCATCGCGCGGTAGGCGGCGGCGAGCGGCGCGCGCGCGGCGAAGTCCGCCGCGACGACGGCGTCGAGCGCGGCCCGCGCGTGGCCCGTGCCGGCGTGGCGGTCCAGCGCGTCGGCCAGCGGCGCGAGCGCGCGCGCCTCGTCGGCGGAGCTCGCCGAGCGCAGCGCGTCGTGGAAGTACAGCCGCGCGTAGCCCGGCCAGCGCTGGACGTCGGCGTCGCCGAGCGCCGGCCCGGTGCGCGCGACCATCGCGCGGGCGTCCTCGAACAGCTTCGCGTCGGCGGCGGCCCGGGCCTGCACCGGCGCGGCCAGCGCCTCGGCCCGCGCGCGCGCCTCGTCGGCCCAGCCGGCCTCGTCGGTCGCGGCGAGCGCGCGCAGCTCGGCGCTCGCCACCATCGGCAGCCCGAGGTCGCGCAGCGCCAGCGCGCGGTTCCACCGCGCCGCCGCGTGCCGCGGCGCCGCCGCGAGCGCGCGGTCCGCGGCCTCGAGCGCGGCCTCGGGCGCGCCCTCGAGCAGCGCGACCGCGGCGAGGTCGGCGTCGCGATCCGGCGACGCCGGCAGCGCCTCGAGCTGGCGCCGCGCGCTCGCCAGCTCTCCCGCCGACGCCTGCGCCGCCGCCAGCGCGGCGCGCTCGCCGCGCCGCTCCAGCTCGGCCAGCGTCGCCAGCGAGAACGCCTCGCGCGCCGGGCCGGCGCGGTCGACCGCGTAGCGCCGGTGCGCCGCGAACGCGGGCGCCGAGAACCGCGCCTCGACGCCACGCTCGGGCGCGAGCGCGATCGCGTCGGGCCGCGCGCGGGGCGGGTCGGCCTGCCGCGTCGCGACGACCGCGACCGCGGCCGCGGCCGCGAGCGCCGTCGCCCCGACGCCCGCGATCAGCCACGTGCGGCGCGCGGCCGCGCGCGCCGGCGCCGGCGGGGCGGCCTTGTCGGCGGCGCCCCGCGTGGTCGCCACCTCGAGCCCCATCAGATCGCCGAGCTCCGCCTGGCAGCTCGCGCACGTCGCCAGGTGCGCCAGCGCGTCGGCCTCGGCCTCGGGCGGCAGCTCGCCATCGAAGTAGCGCGCGGTCCGCGCGCAGCGCTCGGGATCGCGCGGCTCACTCATCGTCGTGCTCCCGCGCCGGGCCGCCGAGCAGCACGCGCAGCTTGCGGCGCGCGCGCAGCACGCGCGTGCCGACGGTCGCGACCGGCACGCCGAGGCGCGCGCCGATCTCCTTGTAGGACAGCCCGTCGAACGCGAACAGCGCGAACGCGTCGCGCAGCTCGGCGGGCAGCCGCGGCACCGCCGCGCGCACGTCGGCCGCGTCGAGCGCCTCCCACCACGCGGCCTCGTCGGGCGGCGGCGGCGCGGCGAGCGCGCCGTCGTCGGCCAGCGGCTGGGTCGGGCGGGCGGTGCGGCGCCGCACCTGGTCGATGAACAGGTTGTGCATGACGCGGGTCATCCACGCGACGTGGTTGGTGCCGGGCGGCAGCCGGTCGAAGTGCGCGACCGCCTTGACCAGCACGTCCTGGACGAGGTCGTCGGGGTCGAAGCTCGACCGGCACAGCTTGCGCGCGAGGGACAGCAGGGTCGCATGGTGGGCGCGGGTGAGCTCGTCGAGCCGGCGTCGGTCGCGGGCGTCCGCGATCGAGGTGACGGCGGCGGCGGGCCGATGTTCCCCGGCTGGCGACGACCTGGACATGTTCGTTCGACGAACGCCGGGGGGCGCCGGCGGTGCCCGGAACATACATGACCGTGCCGGTCGATGCCGGTCACGCGCGGCGCCGTCGGGGCTCCCGGCGCGCGGCGCGCTCGCCGCGCGGCGCGCGCTTGCCACCCTTCGCCGCACGGCGGTCGGTGCGATCGCTCTAGCCTGGCGCTCATGAACCGCATCGCCGCCGCGCTGATCTCGACCTCCCTCTCGCTCGTCGCCTGCGTCGAGCCCACCGACGGGCCGGACACCGCCACCACGGCGCTCGCGATCGCCTCCGACGAGGCGTGCTACGGCAAGGGCAACTTCCCCGACGCCAAGGCGCCCCCGCTGGAGCCCTACGACGGCTACCTGCCGCAGGACAAGCCCGAGCACGTCTGGTTGCTCGTCGACCTCGACGCCAAGACGTCCGCCGCGTACCTCGTCGATGTCGACCACGGACAGATCCTCCACGCCGCGTCGTTCCCGCGCGAGGAGCAGGACCAGGTGGTCAAGCACATCACGCGCTACATGCACGGCCAGTTCGGCGGGATCCGGACCCCGCCGGGAGGGTCCGGCCCGATCGGTCCCGTCGGCGACGATCCGTACCGCACCGGGCGGTTCCTGCTCGAGACCGGGATGCGGATGCGCGAGGCCCCGTTCCACGGCAACAACGCCTCGATGTGAGCGAGCCTCGCGCGGCCCCGGTCCGCCGCGGCTTGCCACACTTCGCCGGGCCCAGATCACGGTCAGGCGACGTAGGTTCCGGGCATGCATCGCATCTGTACCGCGCTCATCACCCTGGCCACGACCCTCTCCCTCGGCGCGTGCGTCGAGTCCGCGCCGGACACCGGCACCAGCGACCACGAGCTGGGCGATTGCATCCTCTCCGCCTGTGACGGGACGGGCGGGACGGGTGGGACCGGCGGGACCGGCGGGACGGGCGGGACCGGCGGCATCGACATCGGGGACTCGCTGGTGCTCGACGGGCCGATCGACGACACGGAGTGCTACGGGGCCGGCAACTTCCCCGACGCGAAGATCCCGCCGCTGAAGCAGTGGAACGGCACGCTGCCGCCCGACAGCTCGGCCGATCAGGTGTGGATCGTCGTCGACTACGACGACACGTACACGCTGGTGTTCCAGACCGACGCCACCAAGGGCACGGTGCCGTGGGGCGCGTACTTCCCCAAGGCCAAGCGGGCGCAGGTGCTCACGTACATCGCCGGCCGCGACGGGCAGCTCGGCGGCGTGCGGCCGCCTCCCAAGGGCGTGGGCCCGGGGCCGATCGGCGAGGATCCGCACTGGACGGCGGCGTGGCTGCTGGAGACGTCGCTGCGCATCCGCAACGCGACCCAGGCCGCCGCGCAGGCCGCCAAGGGGATCTGACCCGGCGCGCGGGCGGGCGCGCGCGGCGCTCACGCGGCTAGCCGCGGCCCCGTCATGATCGTCCGCGCGCGCTCGGCGTGCAGCCATGCGTCGAGGTCCTCGAGCTGGAGGCGGACGATCCCGCCGAGGCGGTAGACCGGCAGCGGGGAGAACGGGCGGCGGGCCATCGCCCGGCACCATCGCTCGGAGCGGCGCAGGTGGGTGGAGATCTGCTTCCAGGTCTCGAGGTAGGTCATCTGGGCGTCCATGGCAGGTCCTCTGTGTGGGGTCTGCCTGGTCGACGCG
>WYBA01000055.1 GCA_011526095.1 Myxococcales bacterium
CTGCCGTTCGAGCTGCCCACCTCGCCGGTCGAGCTGCTGTGGCCCGCCGTGACGGACGACGACGACGCCTGCCGCTACCTCCGCGACCTCGTCGCGGCGATCGCCGCGGACGTGGCGGCGCAGGCCGAGGTCAGCGCCGCGCGCGCCGCGCCGGCGGCGGCGCGAGCCGCGCGCGCACCGCGGCCTCGATCCGCTCGCGGACCGCGCGGTGGAGGCGGCCGTAGAACCGCTGGCGGCGGAAGCACAGGTAGACCGGCTGCGCCACGGGGGTGAACGACGCGTCGACGCGGACCGCGGCGCCGTCGGGGATCGTGTGGCGCGGCTTGACCGCGCGGCCGAGGCCGAGCTCGACGCCGAGCAGGATGCCGGGCTCGTCGTGGAGGAACGACCGCGTCCACCGCCCCTTCGGCCGCGCCCGCGCCGGCTGCGCGCCGAGGAACCACGCCGTCGTCGGATCGCGCGGCCCGGTGTCGAGGAACACGTCCCGCCGCCCCGGGTGATCGCGGCTCTCGATCATCACGAACTCCTCGTCGCCGAGGTGGACGTCCTCGACGCCCTCCGTCGCCGCCGCGGCCTGGGAGATCGCGAGATCGACGCGCCCGCCGGCGAGCGCCTCGAGCACCGGCCGGTCGACCTCGCGGTACAGCTCGACCTGCACCGCGGGGTGCGCGCGCAACAGCGGCGCGAGCGCCGGCAGCACCACCGGCGGCACCAGCGACGACAGCCCGCCGATCCGGACGACGCCGCGCATCGCGGCGCTCGGCGACGGCGCGAGGTCGCCGAGCAGCTCCTCCTCGAGCGCGGTCTGGGCCTCGACGAACGCGAACAGCCGGCGCCCGACCTCGGTGAGCTGGGCGCCGCCGCGCGCCCGCACGACCACGACCGCCTCGAGCTGCGCCTCGAGCGCCGCGATCCGCCGCGACAGCGCCGGCTGGCTGAGGTGGAGCGCCGCGGCGGCCCGCGTGAACGACCCGGCGCGAGCGACCGCGGCGAACGCGGCGAGCTGGTCCTGCGACAGCGGCGGCATGACCCATCATACGTTCTGCGCATCGTACGGTTCAAACGTTGCATTGGACGCATTCCTGCGCCGGCCCCAGGATGCCGCCATGCCCACCGCGCTCCCCGTCGTCGTCGTGATCGTGTCCGCGGTCGCCTACCACCTGGCGCAGCGCGCGCTCGGGGCCGGCCCGGCGGCGAGCCCGTGGCCGGTGCTGGCGCTGGCCTACGGCGCGGCGTGCGTCGTGACGCTGGTGCTCGCGCTCGTCACGGGCGACGGGCTGCGCGTGCCGGCGCGCCCCGAGCGCGCCGCGGCGCTGGTGATCGCGGCGGGCGCGATCGGCATCGAGGCCGGGTTCTTCTTCGCCTACCGCGCCGGGTGGCCGCTGGCGAGCGCGTCGGTCCTCGGCAACGTCGTCGTCACGCTGATCCTCGCCGGGATCGGGATCGTCGCGTTCGGCGAGCACCTGTCGGCCGCGCGCGCCGCCGGGATCGCCCTGGCCGCGGCCGGGGCGTACCTGATCGTGCGCGGATGAGCCGAGCGAAGCGAGGCGACCTCCGTACAGGCGCCGCGAGCCCGTCTGCGGGCGAGCCAGCCGATAGGCTGAGAGCCACACGGGCGCTGAGCGACACCGCGGCTACGGCGGCGCGACGCGCGCGACCGCGTCGGCGAACACCTCGACCCGGCGCTCGGCGCGCAGCCGCGCCTCGAGCGCGGCGAGCGCGGCCTGCTCGCGCTCGCGCGCGAGCGCGTGCTTGACGGTGAGCGCGACCGTGGCGTCGAACGGCTTGACGGACAGCGCGAGCCGCCGCGCCCGGACGACGGCGAACCGGCCGTCGCCCAGCTCGATCGGCCCGGCGAGCGCGCCCTCGACGCGGAGCTCGACCGCGGCGCGGCGCAGCCCGGGGTCGACGCCCTCGGCCAGGGCGTCGGGGACGAGCCCCCCGCCGGCCGCGGACGGATCGTGCGACCGCACCAGCACCAGCGCCGCGAACCCGGCGTCGTCGAGCCCGACCGCGGCGCGCGCGACGTCGGCCGCGTCGGCCGCGTCGGCGACGATCACCGCGCGCAGCTCGACGCCGGTGACCTTGTTGAACCGCCCCGGGGCGGCCTCGTAGGCGCGGCGCGCCTCGTCGTCGGAGATGCGGTCGACGACCGCGCCGGCGCGCGCGGCCTCGTCGCGGATCAGCGCCTGGTACAGCGCCGCCCGGCGCCGCGCCGGCGGGCCGTCGGCGGCCAGGCCGCGCCGCGCCGCCTCGTCGGCGAACAGCCGGACGCGCACCGCGGCGTCGACCGCGGCGGCCGGGTCCGGCGCCGCCGGCCGCAGGTGCTCGGCCACCTCGGCCGCCGCGACCGGCGCGCTGCCGACGCACGCGACGACCGCGTGATCGGCGCGTGGCGCGCACGGCCGGCTCGCCTCGCACGCGGCGACCAGCCCCGCGGCCGCGGCGACCGCGGCGGCGATCGCGACGCGCGCGCTCAGCACCACGCGCCGTAGGTCAGGACGTAGTCGTCGGCCGCGTCCCAGAACTCGTCGCCACAGTTGGCGTTGTCGCTCATCACGCTGCCGCCGTAGCGGTCGACGCAGCGGTCGTGGTCGAAGCAGTCCCACGTGTAGTCGTCGTCGAACCAGTGGTTGCAGCCGGCGCCGCACCGGCCGGAGCAGTTGGCCTGGCTCTCGCCGTACTGCGCCCACTGCCACTGGCACGTGCCGTCGTTGCCCGGATCGTAGACGGCGTAGTCCCAGCCGTCGGTGCCCGACAGGCAGGTGGCGCCATCGCCGCCGCAGCCGTCGGCGTCGGCGCCGAGCACCTTGGGGTCGCGCTGGCGCGGCTGGGTCAGCGCGCGCAGCTCGTGCTCGCGGCGCTCGAACGTGAACCCGGCCGGCGCCTCCGCGAGACGATCGGCGTGGCGCGCGAGCAGCGTGCCGTGCAGCGTGGTCGCCAGCTCGGGGTGCGCGGCGCCGAGCGCGTCGCGCAGCGCGAGCAGCGCCGCGAGGTCGTCCTCGAACAGCGCCTGGGCGTGGCCGTCGTCGACGAACGTCTGCGCGACGAGGTCGAGCTCGACGTCGATCGGCGCGCCGTTGACCTCGAGGTGGAGGCGCGCCCGCTCCGGGCCGGTCACCTCGCTGACGAACTCGATGATCGAGCCGGCGTGGACGAACGAGCCGCGCACGGCCGTGTCATCGAGGGTGGTGATCGACAGCCCGCTGCCGGACGTCGGGTCCGGTGCGGCCTCCTCCGTCGCACACGCCGCCGTGATCGAGAGCGCCGAGAGCGCCAGGCAGAGACGGATGGACATGGTGAACCTCCGTTGCCTCGTTCTGCAACCAAGGTGCCGTGGCATACATAAAATTCACACGTGTAAAATCGCGTGGTTGGCCGGTCATCTGGGCCACCTCGGCGGTCGACGCTGTTCAGTACGTTCAATACATGAACACTAGTGGCTCACATCTGAACGACTCTTGAACTGCACGCTCGGGCGTACGTGGCCGTCGGGCAGCGCTGGCCACCACCAGCCCCGCCGCGGCGCGCGCGCGCCGCGCCGTGGTATGGCGACCGGCGCGATGACCAGCCGCGAGGACGAGTGGCTGTGGGGCTGGGATCCGACGCCGGCGATCGTCTCGGTGTGGGCCGACCTCGACGGCCGCGCGGTCGTGTGGCGCCGCCCCGGCGGCGGCGCGCTGGTCCGCGAGGACGTGCGCTACCGGCCGTGGCTGGTCCTCGCCGAGCTCGACGACCTCGCGCACCTGGGCGATCGCCTGCAGCGCGAGGCCGGGCGCGCGCCGGCACAAGCGGTCGTCTACCGCGAGCTGGAGGGACCAGGCGCGCTGCGCTACCTCGTCCACGCCCGGGACGGCCGCGCGCTCACCGACGCGGTGCTGCGCGGCGCGTCGCGGCGGCTCGGCCGCCGGGTCCGCCACGTCCGCGAGCTCGGCGACGACGCGGTCCTGCAGCTCGCGCCCGAGGAGCAGTACCTGGTCGCGACCGGCCGCACCTGCTTCCGCGACCTGACGTTCGACCAGCTCCGCCGGCTCCAGCTCGACCTCGAGACCACCGGCCTCGATCCCGCGCACGACCGCGTGTTCCTGATCGCGGTGCGCGCGCCCGACGGCACCACCGAGCTGCTCGAGGCCGCGGGACCGGGCGACGACGCGGCCGAGGCGGCGCTGCTCGCGCGGCTGGTCGAGCGCGTGTGCCACCACGACCCGGACGTGATCGAGAACCACAACCTGCACGGCTTCGACCTGCCGTTCCTGGCGCGGCGGGCCGAGCGGCTGCGGGTGCCGCTCGCGCTCGGCCGGCTCGGGCCACCCGGGCTGGGCGAGCGCGCGGCGTCGCGCGGCGTCGCGCTCGAGGTCCACGACGACGACGACGGCGACGAAGGCGAGCGCGGCCGGCGCGCCCGCCGGATCCGCTACACCGTCCCCGGCCGCGAGCTGATCGACACGCTCGACGCCGTGCGCCGCCACGACTTCGCCGCGCGCGACCTGCCCGGCCACGGCCTCAAGGCGGTGGCGCGCCACTTCGGGCTCGCCGCGCCGGATCGCCCGCACATCCCCGGCGGCCAGATCGCCGCGACCTACGCGCGCGATCCCGACCGCGTCCGGCGCTACGCCGCCGACGACGTCGCCGAGGCGGCGGCGCTGGCGCGGCTGCTCGGCGGCGCCGCGTTCGCGCTGGCGCGGATGGCGCCGCGCCGCTACGAGCGCCTCGCCGACGCCGGCCCCGCCACCGGCGTGCTCGACCCGCTGCTCGTCCGCGCCTACCTGCGCGCCGGCGCCGCGCTGCCGGCGCGCGCCGCCGGCGACGGCACGACCCACACCGGCGCCGCGCTCCACCTGTTCGCCGCCGGCGTCGCGCACCGCGTGGTCAAGGCCGACGTCGCCAGCCTCTACCCGTCGCTGATGCGGCAGTACCGGATCGGCCCGCGCGGCGACCGGCTCGGCGCGCTGCTCGCGCTGGTCGACCGGCTCGTCGACCAGCGGCTCGCCGCCAAGGCGCGCGCGCGCGCCGCGCCCGCCGGCTCCGACGCGCGCCACACCGACGAGGCGCTGTCGGCGGCGATGAAGCTGCTGGTCAACTCGGCCTACGGCTACCTCGCCGCGGTCGGGCTGACCCGGTTCGCCGACGTCCACGCCGCCAACGAGGTCACGCGCCGCGGCCGCGCGCTGCTCGGCCAGCTTTGCCGCGAGCTCGCGGCGCGCGGCGTGACGCTGCTCGAGGCCGACACCGACGGCGTCTACTTCGCCGCGCCCGCGGGGTGGACCGACGCCGACGAACGCCGCGTCGTCGCCGAGGTCGCGGCGCTGCTGCCCGCGCGGGTGCGGCTCGAGCACGACGGCCGCTACGCCGCGATGCTGTCGCACGAGCCGAAGAACTACGCGCTGCAGGGCTACGACGGGGCGCTCCACCTCCGCGGCGTCGCGTTCCGGTCGAGCCGGGCCGAGCCGTTCGGCGAGGCGTTCCTGCGCCGCGCGATCGCCGCGCTGTTCGCCGGCGACGTCGCGGGCGTCCAGGCCGCCTACGTCGACACCGTGGTGGCGCTGCGCCGCCGCGCGATCGCCACGCGCGACGTCGCGGCGCGCGTGCGGCTGCGCAAGTCGCCCGAGGACTACGCCGCGTCGCGCGCGCAGCGCCGCGAGCTGCCGTACGAGGCGATGATCGCCGCCGGCCGCGACACCTGGCGCGTCGGCGAGCAGGTCCGCGTCTACCGCGCCACCGGCGGGCGCGCCGCGCTGCTGCGCGAGCCCGAGGGCGTCGACGCCGCCGACCTCGACGCGGCCGACGAGGCCGCGTTGCCCGACCCGCGCGACTACGACGTCGACGCCTACGTGCGCGTGCTGCGCACGGCGTTCGCGGCGCGGCTGGTCCGCGCGCTGACGCCCGAGGACTTCGCCGCGGTGTTCGCCGACCCGGACCAGCCGTCGCTGTTCGCGCCGCCGCTGGCCGGGGCGCGCCCCGTCCTCACGCCGCTGCCGTGGCCCGCCGACGCGCTCGCCCCGTCGGCGCCGTGAAGGTGGTTTCTCCGCCACGACCGCCGCGCCACCCGTGTTATGTGTGCGCGCGTGAGCCTGATCGACGAGTGCTTCGCCGCGAACCGACGGTGGGCCGAGACCACCGTCGCCAGGGATCCCACGTACTTCAAGCGCCTGGCGGCGCTGCAGGATCCCGACCTCTTGTGGATCGGCTGCTCCGACAGCCGGCTGCCACCCAACGAGATCATCGGGCGCGCGCCCGGTGAGCTGTTCGTCCACCGCAACGTCGCCAACGTCGTCGAGCACACCGACGTCAACTGCCTGTCGGTGCTGCAGTTCGCGGTCGACGTGCTCAAGGTCAAGCACGTCATCGTCTGCGGTCACTACGGCTGCGGTGGCGTGCGCGCCGCGATGACGCCCAGGCCGCTGGGGCTGATCGACAACTGGCTGCGCCACATCCGCGACGTCGCCTTGTGGAACCGCGAGGAGCTCACGGCGATCCACGACCCCGAGGCGCGCGCCAACCGCCTCGCCGAGCTCAACGTCGAGGCGCAGGTGGCCAACGTCTGCCACACGACGATCATCCAGGACGCGTGGCGCCGCGGCGAGCGCGTCACCGTCCACGGCTGGATCTACTCGCTCGCCGACGGGCTGCTCCGGGATCTCGGGATGAAGATCGAGAGCCCGGAGCAGATCCCACCCGAGTACCGCGTCACGTTCTGAGCGTCGCGGCCGTCGTCGCCCGCCCGGCCGCCCGGCGACCCACGACGCCCGCTACGACTTCGACTTCGTCGTGGCGACCGGGATCTTCTTCGCCTGCATCTCGGGCTTCTTGGGCACCACCAGCGTCCACACGCCGTCCTTCAGCTCGCTCTTGCAGTGCTCGGCGTCGATGCCCTCGGGCAGGGTGAACGTGCGGGTGAACGAGCCGAACGAGCGCTCGTAGGCGTAGTAGGTGTCCTTCTTGGACTCCTGCTCCTGCTCGCGCTTGCCGGTCACCTGCAGCCGGTTGCCGGTCAGCGACACCTCCAGGTCCTTCTCCTCGATCCCCGGCAGGTCGGCCTTGAACACGTAGGCGTCGGGGTTCTCGCGCACCTCGAACGCCGGCATCCACCCGGCCTCGCGCTCGACCCGTCCGAACAGCGGCGCCATCTCGCGGAACGGATCCCACCGCATCCACTCGCGCATGGAGCGGAACGGATCCCACTCCGCCGGCTGCGTCTCGGGCTTCTTGATGATGTTCGCCATGGTTCATCCCTCCATCGTGGGTTCGCACGAGCCGGCGGATACAAGGCACATACCAGCGACAACTCCCCACCTTCACTGCGATCCGCGCCGGGAGCGCGCAAGCTCGTCGCGCGCGCGCGTCCGCGGCGCGCACGGGTTGCGCGTTCGCGGGCCCCGCGCGACGCTGCGCCGCGATGTCCTCCGCCAGCGACGGCCGCGACGACGACCTGCTCGAGCGCGCGCGCGCCGGCGATCGCGAGGCGCTCGAGCGCCTGGTCGCGCGGCACCAGGCGCAGGTCTACCGGTTCGGGCTGCGGCTGTGCCGCGATCCCGAGGACGCCAAGGACCTCGCGCAGGAGACGCTGCTCGCGCTCGCGCGGGGGATCGGCGAGTTCCGCGGCGCGTCGTCGCTGTCGACGTGGCTGTACGCCGTCGCACGCAGCCACTGCATCAAGAAGCGGCGCCGCGGCAAGCACGCGCCGGTGCCGACGACGCCGCTCGACGGGGCGGAGGTGCCCGACGACGCGCTCGCCGACGGCGCGGCGCTGCCCGACGACGCGCTCGCGGCGCGCCGGGTCGAGCGCGCGCTCGACGAGGCGATCGCCGGGCTCGATCCGGCGTACCGCGACGTGCTGGTCTTGCGCGACGTCGAGGGGCTGACCGCGCCCGAGGTCGCCGAGGTCATGGGGCTGTCGGTGCAGGCGGTGAAGAGCCGGCTGCACCGCGCGCGGCTCACGGTGCGCGACCGGCTGGCGCCGCTGCTCGAGGTGCCCGGCGCGCCCGCCGCGCCCGGGACCTGCCCGGACGTGCTGCGGCTGTTCTCGCGCCACCTCGAGGACGAGATCAGCCCGGCGGTGTGCGCCAGGATGGAGCGTCACCTGGCGCAGTGCCCGCGGTGCAAGGGGGCCTGCGACTCGCTGCGGCAGACCCTGGCGCTGTGCCGCACGGGCCAGGCCGAGGTCCAGGTGCCCGCCGACGTTCAGGTTTCGGTCAAGCGTGCGCTTCGAGACTTCCTCGCCACGCCGGCGTGAGCGCCGGCCTGAATCCTTTCGGCCCGGCACGGCTCTCACGGTCCAAGGAGTCCGTGATGAAAGCCGTGCAAGTGACCGCGAAGACGTTCGAGGCGACCGTGAAGGAGGGCATCGTGCTGCTCGACTTCTGGGCGTCGTGGTGTGGACCGTGCCGCGCGTTCGCGCCGGTGTTCGAGGCCGCCGCGGGGCGCCACCCCGACGTCGTGTTCGGCAAGGTCGACACCGAGGCCGAGCCGGGCCTGGCCGCGGCGTTCGAGATCCGCGCGATCCCGACGCTGCTGGTGATCCGCGACGGCGTGCTGCTCCACGCCCAGCCCGGCGCCGTGCCCGCCGCGGCGCTCGATCAGCTGATCCAGAAGGTGCGGGACCTCGACATGGACGAGGTCCGGCGCGAGCTCCAGGCGGAGCTCGACGCGGAGCAGGCCACCGCCGCCGCGGGGGGTGCGTGATGTGCCGCCGCGTCGAGTGCCGCAAGTGCGGCAAGCCGACCTTCGCGGGGTGTGGCGCCCACGTCGAGCAGGTGCTCGGCGGCGTGCCGGTGGACCAGCGCTGCAAGTGCCGCGAGGAGCCCGCCGGCGCGGGCGGCGGTGGCGGTGGCGGTGGATGGCTGAGCAAGCTGCTCGGAAAGTGAGGACGCGATGACGACCGACGAGCTGCGCAGGGTGGTCCCGGGCCCGTTCGACGACGTGCTGGCGCGCGTCCCGGACGCGCTCAAGACCGAGGGGTTCGGCGTGCTGACCGAGATCGACGTGCAGAAGACGCTCGCCGCCAAGCTCGGCGTCGAGTGGCGACGCTACCGCATCCTCGGCGCGTGCAACCCCGGGTTCGCGCACCAGGCGCTGCAGCACGACCCCGAGATCGGCGTGATGCTGCCGTGCAACGTGATCGTCTACGAGCAGGACGACGGCGCGGTCGTGGTCAAGGCGATCGATCCGATGGCGACGATGGCGGCGCGCGACCCGGGCCTGGCGCCGATCGCGGCGACGGTACGGTCCAAGCTGGCCGCCGCGCTGGCGCGGCTCGCGGGTTGACCACCGCGCGCGCGACGGCGCGCGCCCGCCGTGCGAAGCTGCGGACGTGACGCGCCTGCCGCTCAAGCAGCGGATGATGCTGCTGTCGATCGCCGCCGCGGTGGCGACGATGGGGCTCAAGTTCGTCGCGTGGGCGATGACCGGCTCGGTCGGGCTGTTCTCTGACGCCGCCGAGTCGGCGGTCAACCTGGTCGCGGCGATGTTCGGGTTCTGGGCGCTCGGCGTCGCGGCGCGGCCGGCGGACGACGATCACGCGCTCGGGCACCACAAGGCCGAGTACTTCGCCTCGGCGCTGGAGGGCCTGCTGATCATCGTCGCCGCGGGGACGATCATCGTCGCCGCGGTCCAGCGCCTGCGGTTCCCCCACCCGCCCGAGGACCTCGGCCTCGGCCTGATCGTGTCGGTCGGGGCATCGGTGATCAACGCCGCGGTCGCGGTCGCGCTGCTGCGCGTCGGCAAGCGCGAGGACTCGATCGTGCTCGAGGCCGACGGCCACCACCTGCTGACCGACGTGTGGACCTCGGCCGGCGTGCTCGCCGGGCTGAGCGTGCTGCTGATCGTCCCCGGGTGGTACTGGCTCGACCCGGTGATCGCGATCGTCGTCGCGCTCAACATCGTCCGGATCGGCGTCGTGCTCGGCCGGCGGTCGATCGACGGGCTGATGGACATCGCGCTGCCGCTCGGCGAGCGCCGCCGGGTGGAAGAACTGGTGACCGCGGCGCTGCCGGAGGGGACGGCGATGGCCGCGCTGCGCACGGTCAAGGCGGGCAGCGTCCGGTTCATCACCTTCGACCTGCTGGTCCCCGGGGCGATGACCGTCGACGACTCGCACGCGCTGTGCGACCGGCTCGAGGCGACGCTCGACGCCGAGCTGTCGCCATGCCGGATCACGATCCACGTCGAGCCGCTGCCGCGCGCCGCGGCGACCGCGCCGCCGGGCTGATCAGCGCGCGAGCAGGCGGTCGATCTTGCCGAGCAGCCGGGTCAGCTCGACCGGCTTGGTGTCGAAGTCGTCGCAGCCGGCGGCGTGGGCGCGCTCGCGGTCGCTGTCCATCGCGTGCGCGGTCAGCGCGATCACCGGGATCCCGCGAGTGCGCTCGTCGGCCTTGAGCCGCCGGCTCGCCTCCCACCCGTCGATCACCGGCAGGCTCATGTCCATCAGGATGAGATCCGGCGTCTCCACCGACGCCAGCTCGAGCCCGGCGGCGCCGTCGGCGGCGCACACCACCGCGTAGCCCTTGCGCTCCAGCCGTCGCGACAGCATGTCGCGGTTCATCTCGTTGTCCTCGACCAGCAGGATCTTCGGCATCGACAACAGCCTCGGTACGGCGTGCGCGTCAGCGTACCGCGGGATCGCGGCGCGCGATCAGCGCGGAGATCTGGTCGCCGATCACGCCGATCAGCTCCTGGCGGGTGTGCGCCGACTTCTCGATCACCTGCTGCGCGGTGCGGGCGAGGTCGCGGCGCTCGCGCTCGTCGAGCGTGCGCGCGGTCGCGACGATCACCGGCAGCGCGGCGTAGCGCGGGTCGGCGCGCAGGGCGTGGAGGAACCCGAACCCGTCCATCACCGGCATCATCAGATCCAGGACGATCACGTCGGGGCGCGCGGCGTCGAGCCGGTCGAGCGCGACCTGGCCGTTGTCCGCCTCGGCGACGAAGTTGCCGCGGTGCTCGAGCGTGCGCCGGATCAGCTCGCGCGTCGGCTCGTCGTCCTCGACGACCAGCACCCGCGCCGTCGCCGCGTGGGTGTGGCGCCGCAGCGTGTCGATCAGCCGGTCGGGGTCGATCGGCTTGATCAGGTAGTCGGCCGCGCCGAGGGTCTGGCCGACCTCCTTCTGGTGCATGACCGTCATCATGATCACCGGGATCGACGCGGTCGCCTCGCCCAGCTTGAGCGTCGACAGCACCTCCCACCCGCCCATCCCCGGCATCTTGACGTCGAGCACGATCGCGTCGGGCAGCGCCGAGGCCGCGAGCTCGACGCCGCGCGCGCCGCTGTCGGCCGAGATCACGGCGAACCCGCGCCGCGCGAGCATCCGCCGCGCCAGGTCGAGCACCTCGGGGTCGTCGTCGATCAGGAGCACGAGCGGCTGGCCGGCGCGCCGGGCCGCGCGCGCCGTGTCGACGCCGTCGTCGCCCTCCGCCGGCAACCGCACCGTGAACGTCGAGCCCTCACCGACCTTGCTGGTGAGCGCGATCTCGCCGCCCATCAGCTCGGCGAGGCGCTTGCAGATCGCCAGGCCGAGGCCCGTCCCGCCGAACTCGCGCGTCGTCGACGAGTCGGCCTGGACGAACGGCTGGAACAGCTTCTTCTGCTGCGCCTCGGAGATCCCGATGCCGGTGTCGGTGACGCGCAGCTCGACCCACGGCCGGCCGTGGCGATCGACGCGCGCGGCCTCGAGCGTGACCGCGCCGCGCCGGGTGAACTTGAAGCCGTTGCCGAGGAGGTTGAGCAGGATCTGGCGCAGCCGCGTGCGGTCGGCGTGGATCGCGCCGAGGTCCGGCGCGGCGACGACGGCGAACCGGTTGTCGTTGGTCCGCGCCAGCGGCTCGACCGTCGCCCCGACCTCGGCGAGCAGGTCGGCGAGCAGGAACCGCTCGGGCAACAGCTCGATCTTGTCGGCCTCGATCTTGGAGATGTCGAGGACGTCGTTGATCAGGGTCAGCAGGTGCGTGCCGGCGGTGCGGATCCGCTGCAGGTCCTGGTGGGCCTGGTCGCCCGGGGCGACGTCCTCCATCAGCATCTCGCTGTAGCCGATGATCGCGTTGAGCGGCGTGCGCAGCTCGTGGCTCATGTTGGCCAGGAACTCGCTCTTGGCGCGGCTCGCCGACACCGCGGCGTCGCGCGCCTGCTCGAGCGCGCGGTTGGCCTGCTGCAGCGCCTCCTGCCGCGCCAGCTCCTCGGTGACGTCGCGCTTGATCCCGAGGTGGTGCGTGATCTGGCCCTTGCGGTCCGCGACCGGCGTCAGCGTCGTGTCGAAGTGGACGTAGCGGCCGTCGCGCGCCCGCGAGATCAGCGTGCCGCGCCAGGTCAGCCCGCGCGCGAGCGTGTCGTCGAGCGCCTTGAAGAACTCGGGCGGGTGGGCGTCGCTGCGCACGAGCTGCGCCGGGGTCTTGCCGACGACCTCGTCCGGCGCGAACCCGAGCGATCGCTCGTACGCCGGGTTGACGTAGACGAAGCGCGCGCGCGGATCCGTCAGCTCGACGATGTCGCTCGACGCCTCGACGGCGAGGCTGAGCACGCGCTGGCGCTCGCGCTCCGGCCGCGGCTCGAGCGCGGCGAGCTGCGCGACGCGCGCCGCGACCTCGCCCGGGCGCAGCGGCTCGAGCACGAAGTCGGTGAGCTGGCGCGGGAACTCGGGGAACAGCGCGACCTCGGACGGGTCGACCAGCACGACGAGATCGCACGCGACGTCGAGCGCGGCGAACGCGGGCTCGAGCCCGTCGACGAGGACGACGCGGACGCCGGCCGGCAGCGGCGCGTCGGCCCGCCACGCCGTCACCGTGTGCCCGGCCGCGCGCAGCTCGGCCGTGACCGCGGCCGCGATCGCGGCGTCGTCGACGAGGAGCGCGACGTGCACGCCCGCGCTCACTCGCCGTCCTCCGCGACCCCGCCGACCCGCAGCGGCAAGGTCGGCAGCGTGCCGCCGCGCTCGCCGCGCTCGCGGCCGGCGCGGCGGTCGCGCGTCGGCACCGGCCGGGACATCATCGAGCGCGCGGCCGGCGCGCCCGCGACCGCCGCGCGCAGCTCGTGCGCCAGCTCGGCGGCGGTCGGCCGGTCGGTGGGGCGCTTGGCGAGCGCGCGCAGGACCAGCGCCTCGAGCGCCGCCGGCGTGTCCGGCTCGAACCCGCGCAGCGGCGGCGGCGCCTGGTGGCCGTGCATCGCGGCCAGCGCGATCGGATCGTCGAGCGTGCCCTGGCCGCGCGCCGGCGACGAGAACGGCACGTCGCCGGCGATCAGCTGGTGGAGCAGGACGCCGACGGCGTAGACGTCGGACCGGCCGTCGTAGCCGCCGGCGCCGAACCGCTCCGGCGCCATGTACGCCGGCGTCCCGACGATCCAGCCCTCCACCGTGATCCGCTGCTCGAGCATGCTCGCGCCCATCAGCTTGGCGATGCCGAAGTCGAGCACCTTGGGCTGCTCGCCGTGCGGCCCGCGGTGGAGGAAGATGTTGCCGGGCTTGATGTCGCGGTGGACGATGCCCGCCTCGTGCGCCGCCGCGAGCGCCTCGCACACCGGCGCGAGGATCTCGGCGCACCGCGCGAACGTCAGCCAGCCCTGCTCCATCTCGTGCTCGAGCGTGTGGCCGTCGAGCAGCTCCATCACCAGGTACGCGACGCCCTGGTCGGTGATCCCGGAGTCGAGCATCGCCAGCGCGTTGGGGTGCGTGACCCGACACGCGTTGATCCCCTCGCGGCGGAACCGGGCGATCGAGTCCGCGTCGACGTGCGGCGCGCGCAGCACCTTGACCGCGACCGCGCGCTGCAGCTCGCGGTGCAGCGCGCGATACACCGCGCCGAACCCGCCCTCGCCGATCTTGGCGTCGAGGGCGTAGCGCCCGTCGAGCACGGTGCCCGGCCCGACCGGCCCGCTGCTGCGCCGGCGTGCGCGCGTCGTCGTGCGGAGCGTCGCGAGCACGCGCGCGTGCAGCACCGGGAAGTCGATCGGCTTGGTGACGTAGTCGTTGGCGCCGAGGTCGAGCGCCTCGACCATGTGCTCGCTGCGCGCCCGCGCCGTCGCCATGATCACCGGCAGGTCGGCCGCACCCGACACCTTGCGCAGCTCGCGCAGCACCTCGAGCCCGGACATCCCGGGCATCGTCACGTCGAGGATCACCAGGTCGATGCTGCGGCGGGCGACGACGTCGAGCGCCTCGGCGCCGCTGGCCGCCGTGGCCACCTCGAACCCGCGCTTCTTCAGCCAGCGCGACAGCAGATCGCGGTTGTCGTCGACGTCGTCGACGACGAGCAGCGTGAAGCCGCCGGGATCCAGCGGCGGTGCGGAGCCTCCCGTCATCGCGCGGGTGGAGCGTAACATGCCCGACGGGCCAGCCCGTGAAAGTTGTCCGGAGGGCCAGGCCGCTCGTGCTACGGTCCGGCCAATGGCCGACGGAAGCCGGTGCTCGCACATCGAGGGGTGCGAGCTGTATCCACGGTTCAGCCTGCGCGGCGCGCTGCGCATCTGGCAGGACCGCTACTGCAACCACCCCACTCACCATCAGAAGTGCGAGCGGTTCGTGCGGTCGAACGCGGGCCAGCCGGTGCCCGCGACGCTGCTGCCGAACGGCGAGCACATCGCGACCTGAACCCGCGGGGCCCCGATGCCGGACTGGCTGCTTCACGACTACTGGCCGTGGTGGTTCAGCGCCGCGTTCTTCGCGACGATGGTCGTCGGCGTGTGGCTGGCCGAGCGGCGCCTGCTCGGCGTGTCCGGCAGCTACGCCGCCGCGATCGAGCGCACGCGCGAGGAAGACGAGGCGGCGCGCCGGCTCGACGAGGCCGATCCGGCCGCGATCGACGACGCGCTGATGCGCGCGACGCTCGCGGCGTTCGGCCCCGAGGCGGTGGCGGAGCTCGAGCGCGAGCAGGCCGCCGCCGCGGCGGCGGCGCCGGCCGGGCCGCCGATCGGGCTGACCGGGCCGCGCCAGGCGATGCCGCGGTCGGCGCACGTCACGTTCCTGGTGATGCTCGCCGTCGGCGGCCTGCTCGGCGCGCTGGGGTCGAGCGGGTGGGAGGTCCGCACCGACCTCGGCCCGCTGCACGAGGCGCTCACCGGCGGCGGCGCGATCAGCCTGCTCGCGCTCGTCGGCGGCGGGTTCCTCGTCGGGTTCGGCACGCGGATGGCGGGCGGCTGCACCTCGGGCCACGGCCTGTCCGGGTGCTCGCGGCTGCAGCCGGCGAGCCTGGTCGCGACCGCGAGCTTCTTCGGCACCGCGGTCGCGGTGTCGTTCGCGCTCGAGGCGGTGGCGCGATGAGCGCCACGCCGCGCCGCCCGCTCGCGGCCCACCCGCGCGCGATCCACCTGCGCTACGCCGTCTACGGCCTGGTGTTCGGGTTCGGGCTGAGCCGGATCGGCTTCGGCGACTTCGCCGAGGTCCACGCGATGTTCGTGTTCGACGACCTCCGCCTGTTCCTCGCGTTCGCCGGCGGCGTCGCGCTGACGATGGTCGGGTTCGTCGCGCTCGCGCGGATGTCCGCCATGCCGCGCCGCCACCTCCACCCCGGCAGCGTGCTGGGCGGCGTGCTGTTCGGCGCGGGCTGGGCGATCACCGGCGCGTGCCCGTCGATCGTGCTGGTCCAGCTCGGCGGAGGCCACGTCTCGGCCCTCGCCACGCTCGCCGGCGTGCTCGCCGGCGTCGCCGCCTACGCGCCGGTGCACCGCCGGTGGCTGCCGTGGCAGCTCGACTCGTGCTCGGTGTGAGCGGCGCGCGCTGACCCGTCCGAGCGGTCGCCGCCGTGTAGGATGGCGGCGCCGTGCCCACGCTGTCCGAGAGCCGCGCGCTCCGCCTCGTCACGTTCGCCGCGCTGTACTTCGCGCAGGGGTTGCCGTGGGGGTTCGTCAGCGTCGGCTACGTCGTGCTGCTGGCGGACCTGGGGTACGACAACACCGCGATCGGCGCGGCGGTGGGGCTGTCGTACCTGCCGTGGTCGTTCAAGGTGGCGTGGGGGCCGCTGCTCGACGCGGTGCCGCCGCTGCGGATCGGGCGGCGCCGGCCGTTCATCGTCGGCGCCCAGCTCGCGCTCGGCGGCACGCTGCTCGCGCTGATGTTCATCGACCCGCGCGCGTCGCTGCCGACGGTGACGCTGGTGCTGTTCCTCAACAACACGTTCGCCTCGCTCCAGGACGTCGCGGTCGACGCGCTCGCGGTCGACACGCTGACCGACGACGAGCGCGGCCGCGCCAACTCGCTGATGTGGGCCGGCAAGTCGCTCGGCGTGGTCGCCGGCGGCGGCGGCGGCACGCTGTTCGCCAAGCACCTCGGCTACCCCGCGCTGTTCGTGACGATGGCGTGCGTGGTGTGGGCGATCATGCTGCTGCCGCTGCTGATCCGCGAGCGGCCGCCCCACCCCGATGACCGCCCGGTCGATCCGCGGCTGGTGCGCCTGCTGTGGTTCCTGCTGCCGGTCGCCGCCGTCGGCGGGATCATGTACGGCCTGTCCGAGGTCCAGGATCACTACGCCAAGGAGCCGTGGATCGTCGCGATCCCGATCGTCCAGCCGTTCGCCGCGGTGCTCGTCGCGATCGCGGCGTGGCCGCTGGTCGACCGCGCCGGGTTCGCGGCGCTGCGCAAGTCGTTCTCGTTCGCGACGCCGTGGTGGGGCGTCGTCGTCGGCGTGCTGACGCCGTGCGGCTACGCGCTGATCCCGACGGTGATGACGCGGCTGATCCGCGTCGACCTCGGCCTGTCGGAGGAGAAGATCGCGACGCTCAGCGGCGTCGTCGATCCGGCGTCGGGCGTGGTCGGCGCGCTGATCGGCGGCGTGCTCGCCGACAAGGTCGGCAAGCGCTCGGCGATGGCGCTGGCGATGGTCGGGATCGCCGTGTGCCTGTTCACGTGGGCCGTGACGCGCCAGCTGTGGGCCGACTGGTGGTTCCTGATCGGCTACAGCATCGCGTTCAACCTGTGCATCTACGCGTACAACGCCTCGTCGCTCGGGCTGTACATGTCGCTGTCCAACCCGCAGATCAGCGCGACCCACTTCGCGATCTTCATGGCGACGACCAACCTCACCTACGCGTGGGCGACGCCGCTCGCCGGCGTGATCGCCGACCGGTGGGGCGCGATCCCGCTGTTCGTCACCGCCGGCATCCTGCAGCTCGCCACGATCGTCACGCTGCTCGGCGTCGACCCGCGCCGCGCCGCCGAGGTCTACGGGCGCTGAGCGCGCTCACGGCGACGGGCACGGCACGCCGTCGACGCGCCACAGCTCGCCGCCGGTGCCGCTGACCCACGCCTGCCCGTCGGCGCCGAGCGCGAGGCCGCTCGGCGCCACGACGCCGGCCGGCAGCGCGTGCTCGGCGAGGACCGCGCCGTCGGGCGACAGCTCCGCGATCGTGGCCTCGATGCTGCTCACGACGAGCAGGTGCCCGGTCGACGCGCACACCTCGAGGTCCCCGAAGTTGACGTCGAACGCCGGCAGGGTCGAGAACGAGGCGACGACCGCGCCGGTGACGCGGTCGACCTCCGCGACGGTGTTGGGCGAGGCCGCGGCGACGCGATCCTGGACCAGGAACAGCGTGTCGCGGCCGGGGTGGTAGCCGCCGCCGACGACGTGGCTGCCCCCGAACGCGGTCACCAGCGGGGTCGAGCCCGCCGTGTCCGGCGCGTGGACCTCGGCGACGTCGGTCTCGCCGTTGATGAACAGCATCCCGCCGGCCGCGACCGCGGTGGTCCCGATCACCACCGCGACCGGCGTGACCGCGACGTCGACGTCGTTGGCGACCTCGCCGGGCCGGGCGAGGGTGCCGGCGGCGACGCCGGCGGGCGTGAACGCGTGGACCGTGGCGCCGCTGCACGGGTAGACCCACACGAGGTCGTCGATCGGGTCGTAGCCGGCGCCGCACAGCGAGCCGAGCGCGGGCGTGATCGACACGGTCGAGGTCAGCTCGACCGGGCCGGCGTCGGGCGGGCCGGCGTCGGCGACCGCGCCGTCCGGGGCGCCGGCGTCAGGCGCCGCGCCATCCGGGGTCGCCGCATCGAGCGCGCCATCGACGGCGACCGGCGCGTCGACGTACGCGGCGTCGCCGCCGCAGGCGGCGACGACCAGGAGCGAGGGAGCGAGGGCGCGAGCGAGCGACATGGGTCCATGGTGGAGCAAGCCCCGGCCAGCTGTGACTCAGGGCGTCGATGCGGGCGGCGGGCCGGGCGGCGGGTGAGGCGTCGGACCGCTCCCGGGCTCCGGCAGGGGTGGCAGCGCGGCGACGAGCTGCGCCTCGAGCGCGTCGCGCTCGGCGGCGTCGAGCGCGAGCGTGGCGCGGACCTCGTCGCCGCGGACCTCGACGCGGATCGCGGGCGCCCAGCGGGCGAGGAACGGCGGCGGATCGGCGAGCAGCGCGCGGAACGCGGGCAGCGCGGCCTCGGCCGCGCCCGGGCTCGCGAACACGATCCCGAGCGCGGCGTGCAGGCCGTCGCGACGGCGCACCGAGGCGTGGAGCGCGCGCGGCGGCTCGGGCACCGGGATCGGCGCGAGCAGCTCGGCGATCACGCCGCCCTCGCCCGGGACGCCGACGAGCCACAGCGAGGCCGCCGGATCGACGCGCTCGATCAGGTCCGCGATCGCGGCGGGCGCCGGGCGAGCCGCGATCGCGGCCTCGAGCGCGGCGGCGTCGTCGCTGAGCTCGGGCTGCATCACGACGACGCCGTCGTCGAGCCAGGCGGCGTGCTCGACGTCCTCGCCCTGGACGTAGGCGGTGAGCGCGCCCGCCGCCTCGACCGCGACCGACGCGCCGCCGGCCGCCGCGACGGTGGCGAGGCACGCGTGCAGCCGGTCGCGCCCGGGCGCGGCGCGCGCCGCGACGGTCAGGCCGTCGGGCGAGGCCGGCACCACCACGGCGGCGGCGTCGAGGATCGTCCACGGGTCGAGGCCGCAGGCGGTCGCGACGGTCGCGCCGACCCCGGGCGCCTCGACGGTGATCGCGCCGACCGCGCGCCGCCACGCCGGCGACACCGCGAGCTCGCCGAGCGCGAGCGACGCGACGATCTCCGCGTCCGCCGGCAGGCGCGCGAGCAGCGCGTCGGTCGCAGGGTTGGCGCTGCGAGGCGCGTCACCGCGGTCGCACGCGGCGGCGATCAGGACGACAGCTGCGAGCGCAGCATGGCGAAGCGTCAGGGTCATGTCACGGCTCCTCGTGCTCGCCGCCCTCGTCGCCGTGGGTCGGCAGGTCCGGGACGTCCGAGGGTGGCACGACCACCGTGCCGGCGGGGACGTCGCTGGCGTCGAACACCACCGGCGGCGGCGCGGTCGCGCCGGCGATCTCGACCAGCTGGCGCAGCACGCGCATCAGCGCGTCGTCGGTGTCGACGAGCAGCTCGACGTGCCAGGCGCCCGGCGGGACGCCGGCCAGCTCGAACCGCCCGGCGTCGTCGGACACCGCGGCGGCCCACGGCTCGGCGCCGCGGTCGCCGGCGGGCCACACGGCGAGCCGCGCGTCGGGCAGCGGCCGGCCGTGAGCGCGGACCTCACCGCGCACGGTGACGCCCGGCAGCGTCTCGAGCCGCAGCCGGGTCGTCGCGGCGCCCGCGGCGAGCGCGCGCGGCGCGCAGCGCCCGGCGCGCGGGTGGCTGGCGTGGACGACGAGCGCCGCGCCGTCCGGCACGGTCGCGTCGAACGCGCCGCGGTGGCTACGCGTGACGACCGCGTAGCGCCCGTCGACCTCGATCCGGATGGTCGCCTCGTCGAGCGGCTCGCCGGCCGGATCGACGACGACGCCGCTGACCGCGCGCCCGGCGGGCACCGCGATCGTGCCGACGTCGGTCGTCTCGCCCGGCCGCACCTCGACGCCGTCGCGGTACACCGTCGCCGCGCGCGGCCCGCCGAGCCGGAGCTGGTAGGTCAGCGGCGGCAGACCGTCGAGCCGGAACCGGCCGTCGCGCCCGACGCGCGCGGCGGTGAGCGTCTGCAGGTCCCGAACGACGAGCCGGCCCGGATCGCCGGTGACGTCGACGCGCCCGACGATCGCCCCCGGCGACGGCACGACGAGCGTGACCTCGTCGCCGGCCTCGGCGACGCGCCCGACGGCGTGCTGCGCGAACCCGCCGTCCTGGGGCCGCGCCGCGCTGAGGTGGAAGCCCGTGCGCGCCGGCAGCCCGCGGACCGCGAACCGCCCCTCGGCGTCGGTGACGACGACGCCGGGGAACACCGCGGGTGCGCCGGGGCGGCGCTCGACGAACGTCACGATCGCGTCGGCGATCCCCGCGCCGCGCTCGTCGGTGACGCGGCCGGTGATCGCGCCGTCGAGCGCGAGCGTGACGATCACGGGCGCGGGATCGGCCGCGGTGAGATCGAGCTTGACCGGGCGCGCGCGCGCGACGTCGGACGAGGCGACCAGGACGATCGGCGCGGCCGGCAGCCCGCGCAGCGCGAACTCGCCGGTGGCGTCGGCGCGGACGTCGCCGAGGACGTGATCGCCGTCGAGCCACCGCGCCTGGACCGTCGCGCCCGCGACCGGCCGATCGTCCGACGTCACGACGACGCCTCGCGCGGTCCGCCCGCGCGCCGCGACGAGCTGCAGCGTCGCCCGCGCGCCGCCCTCGGCGAACACCGGCTCGCTCACCGCGGGCGCGAGCCCGTCGGCGGTGGCGATCACGATCCACGTGCCGCGCGCGACGCCGAGCTCGAACCGGCCGTCGTCGTCGGTGCGGACGCCGAGGCCCGAGCGCAGCGCGAGGTGCGGATCGGCGGCGCCCAGGCGAGCGGCGCGGCGCGCGTCGTCGACCGCGACCAGCCCCTCCTGGTACGGGACGACCTCGACCTCGGCGCCGGCGACCGGCGCGCCGGCCTCGTCGACGACGCGGCCGTCGAGCGCCGCGGCCGCGGCGGGCAGCGCGACCCGCAGCGCCCGGACGTGCGGCGCAGGCTCCTCCTGATCCGGCCCCGGGCCGCGGCGGACCACCGCGTACCCCGGCGCCGAGACGATCAGCTCGTGCCCGACGTAGACCAGCCCCGGCAGGCGCGCGACGCCCGCGCCGTCGGTGAACGCGGCGCGCAGGTGCGCGCCGTCGAACATCGTGATCGCCTGGGCGCGGACCAGCGCGCCCTCGATCGCTCGGCCGTCGTCCTCGGCCACGACCATGACCTCGAGCGCGTGCCCCTGGTAGAGCCGGAGCGTGACCTCGGCGTCGCCGTCGGTGAGGTCGACGGGGAGCGGCCCGGCGATCCGCTGCGCGTCGTGCGCCTCGACGGCGACGCGGGCCGGCGGCAGGTCGGTCAGCGTGAACCGCCCGTCGGCGCCGGCGCGAGCGACGCGCGCGGGCCGCGCCAGCACGACCTGCGCGTCGCCGACCGGCGCCCCCGCCGCATCGACGACGATCCCGCGCAGCGTGCGCCTCGCCTCGACGCGCGGCGGGACCGCGGCGCGGTGGCGGGCGATCCGCGCGCGCCGCGCGGCGTCGTCCCCGTCCTCCGCGCGCGCCTCGCGCGCCGCGGCCGCCTCCCTCGGCCGCGACGCGCGCTCGTCGCCGCGCCACCACCACAGCGCCGCGACGATCAGCGCGAGCGCGACGCCCGCGAGCGCCGCTCGACGCTTCGCCGACAAGGCGCGTCAGCTCCCGACGCGCGCCCAGGTGCTCTGCCAGGTGTCCTTGACGTAGGTGGCGGCGTTGTCCCAGTGGTAGCGGATCAGCGAGGCCGCCGCCTTGCCCAGGCCGCGCGAGCCGGTGAGGCAGCGGTAGTGCGCCGTCGCGCCGGAGTAGCCGGCGCACTTGTTGTCCTTGATGCACGAGTCGTGGGCGGCGCACGCCGAGGTCGCCGTCGTGCCGAAGTAGGTCGAACAGCCCGGCCCGCACCGGCCGTAGCACGCGTTCGAGTAGCAGCCGGCGTAGTAGTAGTCGTCCTCGCGGGCCTCCTGCTGGTAACCACCGCTGCCTCCATAGTTGGCCTGCGCCGGCTGCGAGTCGGCGAGCAGGACGATGGTGGCGAGCGCGAGCGCGACGAGTGCGATGAGCTGCTTGGGCATGGGTCCCTCCCTGCGGTCCCGATGTGCAACGGCCGGTCCAGCAAGATCGGCAAGCCAACTCACCGAGATCACGACCGCTCGCACGACGGTCGCGCACCCCGGCCGCTCAGGCCTTGAGCAACTCGCGCAACACCGGTTCGAACCGCCCACGCCCTGCCCGACTTGACCTGCGCGACGGACCGGTGCGTCATCGCGGGATGTCCGCGTTCCCCGTCGCGCTGCGCCACGGCCCCCTGCTCCCGGTCTGCGACGGCGTCCACGCCGTCCGTGGCCAGTTCCGCATGGGCCCGGGCGTGCTGATCCCGCGGACGATGACGATCGTGGCGGTCGCCGACGGGCTCGTCGTGCTGAACGCGATCCGCCTCGACGCCGCGGGCGAGGCCGCGCTCGCCGCGCTCGGGCGGATCGCCCACCTGGTCAAGCTCGCCGACGCCCACGGCATCGACGAGCCCTACTACGTCGACCGGTTCTCCCCGCAGGTGTGGACGTTGCCGGGCGCGCGGCTAGGCGGCGTCCCGGCCGGGCGGACGCTCGGCCCGGACGGCCCCGTCGCCGGCGGCGTGGTGATCGACCTGACGTGTCCGAAGGGCGGACGCGAGGCCAGCTACTGGATCCCGCACGGCGGCGGCACGCTGGTCACGTGCGACGCCGTCCAGCACCACGTCGACGGCGAGCTCGCGTCGTGGCTGGCGCGGCGGATCTCGCCGCTGCTGGGGTTCTCCGGCGGCGTGATCGTCCCGCGGATGTGGCGCAAGGTCCACGGCGTCGACGGCGCCGCGGTGCGCGAGGTGCTCGCCGGGCTGACGGCGCGGCCGTTCGCGAACCTCGTGACCGGCCACGGCCCGCCGGTCATCGGCGGCGCCGACGCCGCGGTGCGCGACGCGATCGCGCGCGTGAGCTGACCGCGCCGCTCGGCGCGGGGCGCCGAGAAAGTCGCGGAGGCCGGCGATCCGATCGGCGACCCCGGGCGTACGATGTTCCGATTCCTCCAGGGGGTATACCCGTGCGACAGCTCTGCCTCGTGCTCGCGATCAGCCTGACCAGTTCCACGCTCGTCACCGCCTGCGGCGGCGATGACGAGGCGCTCCCCGACGCCGGCGGCGCCACGCCCGACGCCGAGGTCACCACGCCGGACGCCGACACGACGCCGCAGCCGTCGGTCGCCCGCGGCGAGTACCTCGTCGAGCACGTCGCGGCGTGCGGCGACTGCCACACGCCACGCCTGAAGACCGGCGCGCCGGACCTCGACAACTACCTCGCCGGCGTCGAGTGCTTCATCGACGTGAACGGGCCCGACGCCGGCGGCTGCCTCCACAGCCGCAACCTCACCGATCACGCGACCGGCCTCGCGAACCGCTCGGACGACGAGATCAAGACGATGTTCCAGGACGGCATCCGCCCCAACGGCGAGGCGCTGGTGTCGGTGATGCCGTACTGGATCTTCCACAACCTGTCCGACGTCGACGCCGACTCGATCGTGATGTACCTGCGCACCGTGCCCGGCGTGGATCACACCGTGCCCGCCAGCGACCCGCCGTGGACGCCGCCCCTGGTCGCGGCGCCCGCGTTCGACCTCGACGACATGCCGGCGCCGGCGACGACGTCGGACGAGAAGGAGCTGGGGCGCTACCTCGCGACGCTCGCGTGCGTCGACTGCCACACGGCGCGCACCGACATGAACGACTTCCGCTCGCTCGACATGACCAAGCTGCTCGCCGGCGGCAACGGCTTCCCGCGCGAGATGCTCGGGCTCGGCGATCCGTTCCCCGCGGTCATCTTCACGTCCAACCTCACGCCGCACGCGACCGGGCTCGACGGCTGGACGGCCGCCGAGATCATCGCGGTGCTCCACGACGGCGTCGATCCGGAGGGCGACCTGGTGTGCCCGCCGATGCCGGGCGGCCAGATGGCGCCGTTCGGCGGGCTGACCGACGACGACGCCGAGGCGATCGCGGCGTACCTCATGGACATCGCGGGGATCGACAACGCGATCCCCAACGGCTGCTCGATCCCGTCGCCGTGACGCCCGCCCGCGCCGCCGCGGTCGTCGCAGGCGTGGCGCTCGCCGCGGGCTGCGGCGGGGACGCCGCCGGCCCGGACGACGCGTCGCCCGACGCGCGGGCCGGCGCGCCCTCCGACGCGGCGCCCGACCCGACGCGGCTGTCGTCGACCGGCCTGTACGCCGACCTCGCCGCCGGCACGCTCGCGCCGGGCGTGATGGCGTTCGCGCCGACGTACACGCTGTGGTCCGACGGCGCGGTCAAGCAGCGCTGGCTGTGGCTACCGCCGGGCGGTCGGATCGACGCGTCCGATCCGGCCCACTGGCAGCTCCCCGTCGGCGCGAAGCTGTGGAAGGAGTTCCGCGCCCCCGACGGGACGCGGCTCGAGACGCGGCTGATCGAGCGCGTCGCCGCCACCGGCGACGACGACGACGACTACCGCGCCGGCGCGTTCGTGTGGCTCGACGACGACAGCGACGCGGTGCTGGCCGAGGACGGCGCGACCGACGTGCGCGGCACGCCGCACGACGTGCCGGACGCGACCGCGTGCCGGACGTGCCACACCGGCGAGCCGGGCTTCGCGCTCGGGCTGTCGACGCTGCAGCTGTCGGGCGCCGGCGACGGTGTCCGGCTGGCGGACCTCGCCGGCGCCGGCGCGTTCGACGGCGCCGCCCCGGGCGCGTACGTGGTGCCAGGCGACGCGACGACCCGCGCCGCGCTCGGCTACCTCCACGCCAACTGCGGCCACTGCCACAGCCCGACCGGCTCGGCCCGCCCCGACGTCGACATGACCTTGCAGCTCGATCTCGCGGCGCAGACGCCCGAGGCGACGACGATCTGGCAGGCCACCGTCGGCGTCGCGCTGTTCCGGTTCGACCACCCCGGCTACGCGCTGCGCGTCGCGCCGGGCGACCCCGACGCCAGCGCCGTGCTCTACCGCATGACGGTGCGCGACGCGGCCGCGGCCGGCAGCGAGCAGATGCCGCCGATCGCGACCGACGTCGTCGACGCCGACGGCGTCGCCGCGGTGCGGGCGTGGATCGCGGCGCTGCCGCCGCCGTGACCGTCTACAGCCAGTCGGGATCGAGCGCGCCGTAGCTGTCCTCGCCGCTGCGGCACAGCTGGGCGAGGTGATCGATCCGCGGCAGCTCGGTGCGGATCCAGTACTGCGCGGCGGCGAGCTTGGCCCGGTAGAAGCCAGCGTCGGGGCCGGCGTCGCCGGCGCGGGCCAGGCCCTCGCGCGCCGCGGCCGCCTGGTCGAGCCAGCTCCACGCGACGACGACGGTGCCGAACAGGTCGAGGTAGTCGGTGGCGTGGAGCAGCATCGCCTCGGGATCGCGCAGCCCGCGCGCCGCGAGCTCGGCGGTGAGCGCGCCGACGACGCCGACCGCGCGCTCGACCTCGGCGATCCACGCCGCGTCGACGCCGGCGGCGCGGGCGCGCGCGCACGTGGCGGCGATCTCGGCCGCGACCGCCTGCAGCCCGGCCCCGCCCTTGCCGACGGCGCGGCGCCCGAGCAGGTCGAGCGCCTGGATGCCCGTGGTGCCCTCGTGGATCGTGTTGAGCTTCTGGTCGCGCAGCCACGACTCGGGCAGGTACTCGCTGGAGTAGCCGTAGCCGCCGTGGATCTGCAGCGCGAGCGCGTTGGCCTCGAACCCGCGCTCGGCCGGGAAGGACTTGGCCACCGGCGTCAGCACGTCGAGCACCAGCGCGGCCCGCTCCTTCGCCGCGCCCTCGCCGTGCGCCGCGACGTCGGCGTAGAACGAGGCGCGCGCGACCACGCCGAGCCCGCCCTCGACGATCGCCTTCTGGCGCAGCAGCATCCGCCGCACGTCGGCGTGGCGGGTCAGCGGCACCGGCGGCGCGGTGGGATCCTTGGCGCTCGCCGGGCGGCCCTGGGTGCGCGTGCGCGCGTAGGCGAGCGCCTCGTGGTAGGCGACCGACGCGGTCGCGACGCCGTTGAGCCCGACCATCAGCCGCGCCTCGTTCATCATCTGGAACATGTAGGCCAGGCCCTTGTGCGGCTCGCCGACGAGCCAGCCGTGGCAATCGCCGCGCTCGCCGTAGGCCAGCGCGAGGCTCGGCAGGCCCTTCCACCCGACCTTGTGGATCATCTGCGTCGTCGCGACGTCGTTGTCGACGAGCGCGGCCCCGGTGCCCGGGCGCAGCCGCGGCACGCAGAACAGCGAGATGCCCTTGACCCCCGCCGGGGCGCCGCGGATCCGCGCCAGCGTCATGTGCACGACGTTCTCGGTGAGGTCGTGGTCGCCGCCGGAGATGAAGATCTTGTTGCCGGTGATCCGGTAGCTGCCGTCGGGCGCGGGCTCGGCGGTGGTCTGGACGTCGGCGAGGCTCGAGCCGGCCTGCGGCTCGGTCAGCGCCATCGTCCCCAGCCACTCCCCGCGGTGCATCTTGCCCAGGTACGTGTCGCGCAGCGCGGCGTCGCCGAACGCCTCGATCAGGTGCGCGGCGCCCTGGGTGAGCCCGAGGTAGCCATAGGCGCCGAGGTTGGCCGCCATCAGGTACGCGCTCGCGAACGTGTAGACCGTGAGCGGGAGCTGCTGGCCGCCGACCTCGGCGGCGCGCGGCGCGGCGATGAGGTCGAGCGCGACGAGCTGCGGGAACACCTCGCGCAGCCGCGGGTGGACGTGGATCCGGCCGTTGACCAGCCGCGGCGGCTGCTCGTCGAGCGGCCGGTACGTCGGGAACAGCACCTCGCGCGCGAACCGCCGCGTCGCGCCGAGCACCAGATCGAACGTGTCGCGCCCATGGTCGGCGAAGTACGGCAGGCGTGTGAGCGCGGGTGCGTCCAGCACCTCGTAGAGCTGGAACTCCACGTCGCGGTCGTCGATGAGCGGGTTGGCCATGGCGCGGCGATGCTATCGTGGTCGCAGGGGGGAACAACATGAGGACACGTCTGCTCGCGCTGATCGCGGCGTGCGGCGTGGCGATGCTCGGCCTGCTGGCCGCGTCGCCCGCGCACGCCAAGGTGCACAAGCTCGCCGTCGCGAAGGTGTCGATCGATGTACCGAAGAAGTGGCAGGTCACGACCACGGAGGGCCAGCTCAACCTGGTCACCAAGGATCAGACCCTGGCGATCAGCCTCACCCACGTGCCGACGACGGACCTCGACACCAGCTGGGGCGAGGTCACGCCGGCCGTCCAGGGCATGCTGACCGGCGCGTCGATCGCCGAGCGCAAGGACGGCGTGATCGGCGGGATGTCCGGCTACGTGACGACCGCCTCGGGCGTGTTCGCGGGCAAGGACGTCCAGATGCTGGTCGCGCTGCTGCGCACGCCGAACAGCGCGCTGCTGCTGATCACCGCGCTCGGCGAGGTCGGCCGCTACGAGAAGCACGAGAAGGACATGACGCGGACGCTCAACAGCATCGTCGCCGAGGCGCCGCTGATCGGCGGCCCCGAGGTCGCGCAGCTCCAGCCCGAGGCGCAGAAGTTCGCCGAGCAGGTGGTCAAGGCGATCAACAAGAACGACGCCAAGGCGTTCGCCAGGCTGGCGGCGTTCGATCTCGAGGGCTCCGGCGGGTTCATCGTCACCGCCGTCGAGGGCGGCGGCGAGGTCTACGCGAACCCCAAGGCGCTGCTCAAGGCGGCGAAGAAGGCGAAGAAGCTGTCGAAGCTGCTCTTCATGCCCGACCAGGGCACGTGGCAGGTCCAGCTCCGCGGCGACGACGCGGCGTTCCGGGTGTGGCGCGGCGAGTGGACCGACTACGTCACGTTCGTGTCGTGCGCCGTGATCGACGGCAAGTGGAAGGTGGTCGAGGTGATCACGGACTACGCCGCGATGGAGCCGCCCGCGTTCGAGGACGAGTGAGCGGCCGCGTCGGCGGCCCTCGATCGTATGATGGCGCGCGATGACGAGGGACGACGACGGGCTCGCCGGCACGCTGGCCGCGGGCGACAGCGATCCGGCGCTCGACCGCACGGCGGCCCCGTCGACCGGGCTCGACGCGACGCACGCGAGTGACGCCCCCGGCGGCGCGAGCGCCGCCGACACCGCGCCGAAGATCCGCGCCGGGCGCGGCGCGGGCGCGGCGCCGCCGGATCAGCTCGACAAGATCGGGCGGTTCGTCGTCGTCGGCAAGCTCGGCGAGGGTGGCATGGGGGTCGTGCTCGCCGCGTACGACCCGACGCTCGATCGCAAGGTCGCGCTCAAGCTGGTGCGCGCCGCCGGCGCGTCGCACCACCAGGAGCGGCTGCTCCGCGAGGCGCGCGCGATGGCGCGGATCTCTCATCCCAACGTCCTGGCGGTCCACGACGCGGGCACCTACTACGACCAGGTGTTCATCGCGATGGAGCTGGTGGAGGGCGGCACGCTGCGCGCGTGGCTCGCCGAGCCGCGGCCGTGGCGCGACGTCATCGCGAGGTTCCTCGCCGCCGGGCGCGGCCTCGCCGCCGCGCACGCCGCCGGGCTCGTCCACCGCGACTTCAAGCCCGACAACGTGCTGCTCGGCGAGTCCGGCACCGTCCGCGTCGCGGACTTCGGGCTCGTCGGCGCCGCCGACACCAAGGCCGCGCCCACCGCCGACGCCGCGGCGCGTCCGCTCGGCGATCACGCGATGACGGCAGAGGGATCGATCATGGGCACGCCGGCGTACATGGCGCCCGAGCAGCACCTCGGCGAGGCGGTCGGCCCCGCGGCCGATCAGTTCGCGTTCTGCGTCGCGCTGTGGGAGGGGCTCGCCGGCCAGCGCCCGTTCGCGGGCGGCACCTACGAGGAGCTCGCGGAGTCCGTGCTCCAGGGGCGCGCGCGCCTCGACGGCGGCCGGCCGTTCCCGGCGTGGCTGCGGCCCATCCTGGAGCGCGGGATCGCGACGGATCCGGCGGCGCGCTGGCCGTCGATGGAGCCGTTGCTCGACGCGCTCGCCGACGACCCCGAGGCGCGGCGCAAGCAGCGGCTGTTCCAGGGCGGCGCGGCGCTCGGGCTGACCGGCCTGTTCGCCGCGGTGTTCGTGCTACGCGGCGGTGGGGACGACCCGGCCGCGAGGTGTGGCGGCGCCGCGGGCAAGTTCGCGACGGTGTGGACGGACGCGCGCCGCACGGCCGTCCACGACGCGCTCGTCGCGACCGGTCGCGGGCACGCGACGCAGGTCGCGGCGCGCGTCGCCGACGGGATCGACGCGTACGGCCAGGCGTGGTCGGCCGCGCGCATCGACGCGTGCGAGGCGACCCACGCGCGCGGCGAGCAGTCGGCCCAGCTGCTCGACCTGAAGATGGCGTGCCTCGACCGCCACCTCGTCGCCGTCAGCTCGCTGCTCGACGTGCTCGCAGGCCCGATCGACGACGACGTCCTCGACCAGGCGTCGCGCGCGGTCGCGCTGCTGCCGGCGGTCGCGGACTGCGCCGACGCCGCGGCGCTCCAGGCCGCGCCGCGGCCGAGCGATCCCCAGGCGCGCGCGGCGATCGAGCACGTCGAGGCGCAGCTGGCGCAGGCGCGCGCGCTGCGGCTCGTCGGCAAGTACCGGCAGGCGCTGCCCGCGGCCGAGGCCGCGCTCGCCGCGGCGCAGCCGCTCGGCTACGCGCCGGTGATCGCCGACGCGCACGGCGAGGTCGGCGACGACGCCGACGAGCTGGGCGAGCACGACCGCGCGCTCGCCAGCTACCGCGCCCAGGTCGACGCGGCGGCGACCGGCCGCGACGCCGCGCGCGTCGCGATGGCGTGGCTACGCCAGGTCGAGCTGCTGCGAGGCCTGGCGCGGCGCGACGACCTCGAGCTGACGAGGCTCGCCGCGCGCGCCGCGGCGACGCTCGCCGCGCAGCCCCGCGTCGAGGCCGAGCTCGCCTGGGTCGAGGCGGCGGTGCTGCTCGACGAGACGAAGTACGACGAGGCGCGCGCCGGGTTCGAGGCCGCGCGGCGGCGGTTCGTCGAGCTCGAGGGCCCCGACTCGCGCAACGCGATCGTCCAGCAGATCAACCTCGGCGTCGTCGACTACCACCAGGGCAAGTACGCCGAGGCGCGGGCCGCGTTCGAGGCCGCGCTCGCCGCGCAGGAGCGCGTGCTCGGCCCCGATCACCCGGCGCTCGCGCAGCTGCTCGAGAAGCTCGCGCAGATCCGCGCCGACGCGGGCGACGCCGACGGCGCGACCGCGGCGCTCGACCGCGCCGAGGCGCTGGTCGTCGCGGCGCGCGGCCCGGACCACGCCAGCGTCGGCAGCGTGCTCGAGCGCCGCGCGCGGATCCTGGTCGCGCGCGGCGACGTCGACGCGGGCATCGCCGCGTTCGATCGCGCGATCGCGATCCTGGAGAAGCAGCTCGGCCCCGACCACCCCGACGTCGCGACCGCGCTGTTCAACACCGGCGACGTCCTGGTCCAGCGCGGGCGCGTCGACGAGGCGAACGCCCGGCTCGAGCGCGTCCTGCGGATCGTCACCAAGGCGTACGGCGAGCGGCACCCCAAGGTCGCGCTCGCGCTGCGCGGGCTCGGCGTCGCGGCGTCGCAGGCCGGCAAGCTCGACGCGTCCGACGACTACTACCGGCGCGCGCTCGCGATCTACGAGGCGATCGAGGGCGGCGAGCAGGGCCAGGCGGCCGAGGTCGTCCAGCTGGTCGCGAACAACGCCTACCAGCGCGGTCGCAAGGAGGAGGCGATCGTCCAGTACCGCAAGGCGCTCGCGCTGCTCCAGGCGGCGTACGGCGCCGAGCACGTCGAGGTCGCGCGCGCGATCCACAACATCGGGCTGTCGCTGCAGGAGCTCGGCGATCTGCCGGGCGCGCGGGCGGAGCTCGAGCGGGCGCTGGCGGTGCGCGAGCAGCTGCGCGGCGCCGACAGCTTCGACGCGGCCGAGACCCGGATGGCGCTGGGCGACGTCCTGCGCGCGCAGGGCGAGCTCGACGCCGCCGAGCCGCTGCTCGTCGCGGCGCTCGCCACGATGGAGAAGGTCGCGCCGGAGAGCGTGTGGAAGATCAACGCGCTCGAGTACATGGCCGGGCTCCGCCGGTCACAGCAGCGGCACGGCGACGCGATCGACTTCCACGACCGGATCGTCGCGGCGCGCCGCGCGCTCCACGGCGACGCCGACGTCCAGGTCGCGATGGCCGAGCACAACCGCGCCGCGGCGCTCGAGCGCGCGCAGCGGTTCGCCGCCGCGCGCGACGGCTTCCAGCGCGCCGTCGACGTGTTCCTCGCCGTCGAGCCGGCGCTCCGCGCGTACTCGTACAACGGCGTGGCGCACGCCGAGCTCGAGCTCGGCCGCGCGGCCGAGGCGCTCGCGGCGGCGACGAAGGCGAAGGAGGCGCTCGACGCCGGGCTGACGCCCGAGCAGCGCACGTACAACGACTACCTGCTCGGCCGCGCGCTGTACGAGACGGGCGCGCGGGGCCAAGGCCACGCGCTCGTCACCCAGGCCGTCGCCGCGTTCCGCCGCACCGACGACACCACGCTGCCCGAAGCCGAGGCGTGGCTGAAGGCGCACCGGCGATGAACGACCTCAGTACCCCTCGGTCTTCGAGATGATCTCGTTCATGATCTCGCGCGTGCCGCCGCCGATCGGGTAGAGGCGCGCGTCGCGGTAGAGGCGCTCGACCAGCGTCTCGCGCATGTAGCCCATGCCGCCGAAGATCTGGACCGCCTGGTCGCAGACGTAGCTGCAGGCGTCGGTCGCGGCGTTCTTGGCCATCGCGCACAGGGCCGGCGCCGGCTCGCCGCGCACGACGCGGATCGCGGCCTCGCCGGTGAGCGCGCGCGCCGCGGCCAGGCGCGTCGCCATGTCGGCGAGCTTGTGGCGGGTGACCTGGAACCCGGCGAGCGGCTTGCCGAACGCCTGGCGCTCGCGGCTGTAGGCGCGCGCCTCGCGGTACGCGAGCTCGGCGATCGCGACGCACTGGCCGGCGAGCGCGAGGCGCTCGGCGGCGAAGTTCGCCATGATCATGAAGAACGCGCCGTTCTCCGGACCGACGCGGTTGGCGACGGGGACGCGGCAGCCCTCGAACGTCAGCTCGGCGGTGTCCGAGGCCCACCACCCGGTCTTCTTGAGCTGCTTGCTGACGGTGAACCCCGGCGTGCCCTTCTCGATCACCAGGATCGAGATCCCGCCGTGCCCCGGGCCGCCGGTGCGCACGGCGCAGGTCACGACGTCGGCGCGCGTGCCGGAGGTGATGAAGGTCTTGGCGCCGTCGACGACGTAGTGGTCGCCGTCGCGCACCGCGCGCGTCGTGAGGCCGGCGACGTCGCTGCCGCCGCCCGGCTCGGTCACCGCGAGCGCGGCGATCTTGTCGCCCTTGAGGCACGGGGTCACGAACCGCGCGTGCTGCTCGGGCGTGCCGAACTTGACGATCATCGGCAGCGCGATGAAGTGGCTGCCGAGGCCGACGGTCGTGCCGACGGACCGCCCCGCGAGGATCATCTCGTCGGCGGAGGCCAGGACGTGGGTGAGGTCGCCGCCGGCGCCGCCGAGCGCCTCGGGGTAGCCGACGCCGGTCAGCCCCGCGTCCGCGATCTGCTTGTACAGCTCGACCGGGAACCCCTCGTCCTCCTCCCACTGCGCGCTGGACGGCGCGATCGCCTTCTCGGCGAACCGGCGGGTCTGCTGGCGGAGCGCGGCGTGCTCTTCGGTCTCGAACAGGTACATGGCGCGGCATGGTACCAACTCGGGCATGGCCGTCACCTCCGGGATGCAGCCTCCGCCGACGCCGACGCGGCTGCGGAAGTCCGCTCACCTCTCGACCTTCGCCCACCAGGGCGCCGTGTACGTCTACCACGACCTGTTCGGGTTCCTGCTCCAGATGAGCCCGGACGTCCTCGCGGTGCTCGACGCCTTCGGCGACGGCGCGGAGGTGAAGGACGTCGTGAAGCGGTTCGACGGCGCGTTCGAGGGCGCCTCGGCCCAGGAGTTCGTCGACGTGTTCGCGCAGCAGTTCTGCCTGGTCGAGCCCGACGACGTGGAGACCGACGGGCTGTGGCCGATGGTCGCGATCAAGGCCAAGTGGAACGTGTGGCGGCGCGCCGGCGACCGCGTGACCCTGTGGACCGCGTGGGGCGACGCGCCGGTGCGGCGGATCGAGCTCGACGAGGCGGAGACGCGGATCTGGGACGACCTCGACGGCGAGCGCCGGTGCAACGAGCTGCGCGATCGCCACGACGGGCCGCGCGTCCAGGCGCTGATCACGCGGCTGACCCACTCGGACGTGCAGGCGGTGAAGCTGTGCATGTTCCCGATGTCGACGTTCGCCAAGCGGCCGCAGATGGCGCCGCACTACCTCGGCTCGACGATGCCGTACCCGCGGTGGTCGCCGGCCGACGGGCCGCCGCCGCCCGCGACCGACGCGTCGGGCGTGGTGTCGCCGGCCGAGTACTACCGCCACGACGTCGCCGACGCCGACGCGCAGTTCGATCACGAGGAGACGACGCTGTCGCACCTGTTCCGCGTGCCGCACCCGGCGCTGCACGGCCGGACGTACGGCGCGGCGCTGGTCGACGCGCTGGCCGCGCGCGGCGCGGTGCCGGCGACCGGGCGGGTGCGGGTCGTCGAGGTCGGCGCGGGCCTGGGCTACGTCGCGGCGGCGGTGCACGACGCGCTGACCTCGCGCGGCCTGGAGGTCGACTACACGATCGTCGAGCTGGCGCCGACGCTGGCGGCGGCGCAGCGCGCGCGCCTCGCCGGGCGCGGCGTGCGGTGGTTCGAGGGCGACGTGCTCGCGGTCGAGCTGCCGGTCGGCGAGGCGGACCTGATCCTGGCCAACGAGATGGCGGGCGATCTGCCGGCGCGGCGGCTGTCGCGCGCCGACGTCGGGCTCGACGTCGACGGCGGCGGCGAGGTCGATCCGGCGAAGGTCGCGGCGCTGGGGCGCGCGGGCGAGCTGGTGCGCGAGCTCGAGCTGCGGCTCGACGACGCGCCCGAGCCGTTCTACCTGATGACCGGCGCGCTCGAGCTGATCGGGCGGATCGCGCGGTGGCTCGCGCCGGGTGGCACCGCGGTCGTGACCGAGTTCGGCGAGTACGCGATCTGGCCGAAGCTGTCGACCCACCTCGATCACCCCGAGCTATCGATCCACTTCGGCCAGCTCCACCAGGCGGCGCGCGCGCGGGGGCTCGAGCCGGAGCTGTGCTTCGTGATCGACCTGCTCGATGTCGACCGGACCCAGCAGGGCCTGGCGACGACGCGCAGCCACTTCCGCGCGCTGCGCGCGATGCTCGCCGACGCCGGCGTGACGCTCGACAAGCTCGGCTACACGCCGGCGATGCTCGACGCGCTGCTCGCGGGCAAGGTGGCGCGCGCCGAGATCGGCGAGCTGCGCTGGGACAAGCTCGAGGACCGGCTGATGGGCCTGGTCCCGCACGAGTTCAAGGCGCTGATCGCCAGGCGCCCGCCGCTGGCGGACGACGGCAACTGACGCCAGGCGCCCGCGCCCGCCCCGCGCCCGCTCGTCAGCGCGCGGTGATCACGACGAGGAACTCGCCGGCGTGCTCGACGCCGCCGTCGTCGACGAAGGTGTCGACGACGACGCGGACGGCGCCGGGGCCGACGCTGGCGACGGCCTGCTCGTGGCCGCGGCCGGCGCACGCGGCGCCGTCGGTGAGGTCGTCGGCGCCCGCGAGGATGTGGACGTCGACGTCGGTGTCGCCGGCGTCGACGACGCTGGCCTCGATCACCGCGGGCGCGGCGAGGGTCAGCTCGTAGACGATCTCCGGGCCGCGCTCGTCCTGGTCGGCGGCGCAGCCGTCGTAGGCGTCGATCACGCGCTCGCCGCCGCGGGTGTCGCCGAGGTCGACGAACGTCGCGCCGGCGAGGATCGGGTCGGCGTGGGTGCCGGCGCCGGTGCGGCGCGGCGCGTCGGCGTCGAGCGCGGCGCCGGTGGCGACGACGCGGCGCGCGCGGTCGAGGCCTTCCGCGACCAGCAGGTTGCGGAGGTTCATCCCTCCCTGCAGCCCCTCGACCGTGAACACGCAGCCGCCGTCGCGCTGCGACGGGTGGACGCCGTCCTTGATCAGCCCGTGCCCGGGCAGCGCCGCGAGCTCGCGGTGGTAGTCGACCAGCGGCACGCCGCGGCCCTGAGCGAGCGCGCGGATCACCAGGTTGAACAGCGGCACGCGCGCGTCGGCCGCGGGATCGTCGTCGCGCGGCGGGATCGTCGACATCACCGGGATGACGCCGCGGTCGAGCAGCGTGTCGACGATCGTCCACAGGTCGCTGCCGAACAGGTCGTGGCTGCGGTAGCCGACGTCGTTGGTCCCGAACATCAGGCTGGCGTAGCGCGGCGCGATCGCCGCGAGCTCCTGATCGAGGTAGCTCGGCTCGCCGGACAGCGGCCCGCGCGCCGACCAGCCGCTCCTGTCGGCGACGCTGTCGCGCAGGTACGGCGACACGCCCGCCGCGTCGCCGGCGCGGAAGTGGTCGAGCGTCGGCGTCAGCGCGTCGCGCCCGTCGAGGTCGATCGTGCCGCCGTCGAAGCAGCGCAGGAAGTAGCTGCTCTCGGTGATCGAGTCGCCGATCTTGGCGAACACGCGGTCGTCCTGGCCGGGACCGCGCGCGGCGATCGCGACGAGGTGATCGGCGAGCTCGGCGGTGATCGGCGAGTGCCGGGTGTCGATCGGATACTGGACCGCGCCGAGCGTCGCGTCCGGGCCGCGGGCGTCGATCTGCGGCAGCGGGACCGGCGCGTCGACCTCGCCCGGCGCCGGCGAGGCCGGCTCGCACGCGGCGATCAGCAGCGGGGCGAGCGCGGCGGCGAGGCGGCGAGGCACCCGGTCAGGATAACGGCCGTCCGGGGCGCGGACGAGTTTTCGGCCTACGGCAGCGTGACCGGCGCCGCGTCGCCGTCGACGACGCCGTCGCCGTCGGCGTCGAGGTCGTACACGACCACACCCGGCAGCGCGGTCGGCGTGCGCCCCGGGTTCACCGTCCCGGGCGGGAACGGCGGCAGCGCCTGGTTCGAGGTGTAGCCGCCGTCGGTGTTGACCAGGATCGCGGCCAGCGCGACGCGCGCCCCGGGCGGCACGACGCCGCCGTCGTAGAGCGCGTCCCACGGGACGAACGCCTCGAGCCCGTGCCCGGAGCGGGCCGCGAGCGCCGCGCCGCCGGCGACGCGCACCTCGCCGAAGTTGATCGCCGCGCGCCCCCAGCCGAGGTCGCCGGCCGCGCCGTACGGCGCGCGCACCCCGCGCAGCCCGCCGCTGCCGCGGCGCTGCTCCAGCATCGGATCGGCGCCGCCGACCGAGACGAGCACGAGGTCGACGCCGAACCCGGGCACCGCCGGCGCGGTCACGGTCGAGGCCGCCAGCACCAGGTCGGCGACGCCGGCGGCGTCGGTCACCGCGCCGGCGAGCCCGCCCGGCCCGGTCCCCGCGCCGAAGTCGACGTCGATCCACAGCTCGACCGCGTTGGTGCCCCACTCGAACACGCCGTCGACGCCGACGAACAGCCCGTCGGCGGTGGCGTCGACGCGGAGCGCGTCGAGCTGGTTGAACCCGGGGCCGAAGCCCGAGGGGTTGACCTGGGTCGCCGCGAGGTGGCGCAGCTCGCCGGTCTCGCCGTCGGGGATCGCGACCGGCGGCGGCGCGACGAACGCGTCGCCGTCGACCCGCGACCGCGCGACCTCGTACACCCAGCGATGGTCGACGACGGCGTCGTCGATCACCTCGGTCCCCGGCCCGTCGCCGAAGATCGCGACGTGGGCGTTGGTGTGGCTGCCCCACAGCCACGACACGTCGGGCACGACGCCCGCGGGCGCCGGCGCCAGCACGCGCAGCCCGCCGCACTCGTGATCGGCCGTGACCAGCACGGTGACGTTGCCGCGCGCGCGCGCCCACGCGACGACGTCGGCGATCGTCTCGTCGAACGCCAGCGTCTCGTGGATGACGTTGGTCTCGACGTTGGCGTGGCCGCCGTGGTCGATCCGCCCGCCCTCGATCATCAGGAAGAACCCGTCGGGGTCGCGGTCGAGCACCGCGAGCGCGGCGCGCGCCTGCTGCGCCAGCGTCGGCTCGGTCGTGTCGACCGGGCGGTCGGCGACGTACGTGAGGTGCTCCGGCGCGAACGTCCCGAACAGCCGCGTCGCCGCGGGCGCGACCGCGGCGAGCTCCGCGGCGGTCGTCACCCGCGCGTAGCCGGCGGCGGCGAGCGCGGGCTCGAGCCCGGCGAAGTACTGCGCGCCGCCGCCGAGCACGACGTCGGCGACGCCGGCCGACGCCTGCTGCGCGGCGATGTCGCCGTACGCGCCGCGCGCGCCGACGTGCGCGGTGAACCCGGCGGGCGTGGCGTGGCTGACCGCGGTCGTCGTGACCACGCCCGTCGCCCACCCGCGCGCCGCCGCGCGCTCGAGCACCGTCTCGACCGGGGCCCCGGCGCGATCGAGCGCGACGCGACCGTTGTACGTGTAGACGCCGGTCGCCATCACCGACGCCGCCGCCGCGGAGTCGGTGATCCCGCTCGGGCCGCCGGTGCGGACCCAGCCGGCGTGCGGCAGCGCGTGCATCGCGAGCCCGCCGGTCGCGCCGGTCGCGTACAGCGAGGCGACGTCGAGCTGGCCGGGGCCCATGCCGTCGCCGATCATGACGATCACCGCGGGCGGGGCCGCGGGCGCGGCGTCGGGGCCGTCCGCGGCATCGGCGGGGGCGCGCGCGTCCGGTCGCGACGCGTCGGGGTCGTCGCCGGTCACGCCCGCGCCGCATCCCGCGCCCGCCCCCGCGGCCGTGGCGACGGCCCCGACCGCGATCGCGGTCCCGCAGATCGATCCGAGCCAGCCGTGGCGCCGCACGCGCGCAGTATCCGCGATCGCGCGCCGGACCGGAACGACGCGCGTCGGCCCGCCGCGTCATGCTATCCACCGCGCGTGCAGTTCGAGCGCGCCCTGGTCCCCGGCCGCCTGCTCCGCCGCTACCAGCGGTTCTTCGCCGACGTCCGGCTCGACGACGGCGCCGAGGTCGTGGCGCACTGCCCGAACCCAGGTTCGATGCGGACGTGCCTGGAGGAGGGCGGCCGGGTGTGGCTGCGCCCCGCCGACGATCCGAAGCGCCGCCTGCGCTGGACCTGGGAGCTCGCCGAGGTCGGCGGCGCGCGCGTCGTGATCAACACCGCGCGCGCCAACCGCGTCGTCGAGGAGGCGCTGGTCGCCGGCGCGATCCCCGAGCTCGCCGGCCACGACCGGATCGAGCGCGAGGCGACCGCGGGCCCGGGCACGCGGTTCGACTTCGCGCTCCACGCCGGGCGCCGCCGCACCTGGCTCGAGGTCAAGAGCGCCACGATGGACGGCGGCGGCGGCGGGGTCACCCTATTCCCCGACTCGGTCACCGCGCGCGGCGCGCGCCACCTCGCCGAGCTCGCCGCGCGGCGCCGCCGCGGCGCGCGCGCCGTGCTGCTGTTCTGCGCCGCGCGCACCGGCACGCGCGTCGTCCGGCCGGCGGACGACATCGACCCGGCGTACGGCGCCGCGCTGCGCGCCGCCGCGCGCGCCGGGGTCGAGGTGCTGGCCTACCGCTGCGACGTCACGCTCGACGGGATCACGCTCGCTGCGCGCGTCGACGTCGATCTGCGCTAGCCTGCCTCCCCATGGCCATCCGCAAGATCGCGCAGATCGGGCACCCGGTGCTGCGCCAGCGCGCCCGCGAGGTGACGCGCGACGAGCTCGCGTCGCCCGCGATCCAGCAGTTCATCGACGATCTGATCGAGACGATGCGCGACGCCAGCGGCGCCGGGCTCGCCGCGATCCAGGTCTACGAGCCGATCCGGATCTGCGCGATCGAGGTCAACCAGAACCCGCGCTACCCGTACAAGCCGCCGATCCCGCTGACCGTGCTGGTCAACCCGGTGCTCACGCCGGTCGGCGACGAGACGTTCGACAACTACGAGGGCTGCCTCAGCGTGCCCAACCTGCGCGGCGTGGTCGCGCGCGCCACCCACCTGCACGTCCGCGCCTGGGACCGCCACGGCGACGCGATCGACGAGGTCGTCCACGGGCTCAAGGCCGGCACCTACCAGCACGAGGTCGATCACCTCGACGGCAAGCTGTTCGTCGACCGCGTCACCGATCCGCGCACGCTGACGACGTGGACCGAGTTCGAGCGCTACCACAAGGACGCGTTCGTCGAGCGCGTCACGGCGCTGGTCAACCGGGTGGGCTCGTAGCCTCGATCGGGCCGGTCCGCTCGGGAGGGCGGCGCAGCGGCACGACCTCGACCTCGGTCGTGCGCTCGCGGTTGGTCGCGACGACCGGCATCCGCCCGACGCGCGCGCGGTGCCACCACCGCGACGCGTCCTCGCGGCTCCACGCCGGGACGTCGCGGGCGCACGCCTCGAGCGCGGCGCCCAGCGCGAGCGCGTCGGGGTAGCGATCCGCCGGCGACTTCGCCAGGCAGCGCAGGATCACCCGCTCGAACGCGCGCGGCACGTCGGTCGCGATCCGCAGCGACGGCGGCACGACCGGCGCGCGGGTGTGGGCGCCGCGCAGCTCGTCGAACGAGGCGCCGTCGAACGGCGGCACGCCGGTGAGCGCGAAGTAGAACGTGGCGCCGATCGAGTAGACGTCGCTCTGCGGCGTGAGGTCGGCGCCGTCGAACGCCTCGGGCGACATGTACGCCGGGGTCCCGACCACGGTGCCGTCGAGCGTGACGTCGGACAGCCCGACCCGGCGCGCCACGCCGAAGTCGAGGATCCGCGTGTGGTCCTCGGCGCCCGCCTGGTCGGAGCAGTGCAGGTTGGCCGGCTTGACGTCGCGGTGGACGACGCCGGCGGCGTGGGCGACGCCGACGCCGCGGCACACCTGGACCATCATGTGGTGCGCGCGGCCGACGTCGAGCGGGCCGAACGCGTGGACGAGCGCGTCGAGATCGAGGCCGCGCAGGTACTCGAACGAGATGTACGCGTAGCCGTCGTCGGTCACGCCGTAGTCGTAGATCCGCGTCGTGTGCGACGAGCGCAGCGCGCGCACGAGCTCGGCCTCGCGCTCGAACCGGGCGCGCGTGACCTCGGCGCAGCCGGGCGTGCGCAGCAGCTTGAGCGCGACCTCGCGGCGGCGCTGCTCGTCCCACGCCAGCCACACCTCGTTCATGCCGACGCCCAGCGGCGACATCAGGCGGTAGTGGCCGAGACGACGCGACTCGAACAGCTCGTGGCGCAGCCGCCACGCCCGGTGCGCCCCGATCACGATGAACACGACGGCCCCGAGCTGGACGACGAACGTCGCGAGCACGCCGCGCGCCGCCCGCCCGTCCGACAGCGCCGCCGCCACGTCGTCGTCGACCCACGCCCCCAGCGCGAGCGCGCTGGTGTGGGCGGCGAGCCACGCCGCCGCCAGCGGCACGCCGACCCGCCACGGCGGCGACGCGGTCGCGGCGAGCGCGACGAGCGCGAACAGCGGGGTCGCCCCGACCGGCGCGGGCCACGCCGCGACGCCCGCGGTCGCGGCCACCGCCGCGATCGCGCCCGCGACCGCGCTGAGCGCGGCGCCGAGCGCGCCCAGCACGATCCACGCGCCCCGCGCCGAGGACCGGCCGCGCCACACCGCGTACGTCCCGAGCGCGAGCGCGCCGGCCCCGAGCCCGCGCAGCCCGACGACGAGCGCGGCGTCCGCGCGCGCGATCACCAGCGGGTCGACGACGAGCGCGCCGAGCAGCCAGATCGCGCCGAGCGCGAGCACGAACCGTCGCTCGTCGATCGCGCCGTCGCGCGCCTGCGTCGTCGATGACGACGGGGCCGGCGGAGGATGGAGCGTGGTGAGCCGCGCGGTGGTCCGCGTCGCGCCGCGACGCTGGACAAGCGTGCCCCGTGCCGCGCCGGGAGACGGCGCGGTGCCCGGGTCGGTCTCTACACCGACGTCGACGCCCATGATGCTCGATGATGCGCCTCTCGCCGACGCCGTCAATGCGTCGGTGCGTGAGGAACGCGTGGCGGGAGTGAACGTGCGTGTGACACCACGCGTGACGAGTGCGCGTCACCACGCGCGCGCGTCGACGAGAGGGCGCGACCTGCGAGGCGTTCTCACGGCGACGGCGGCGCGCACCGCGCGGCGTCGGCCTCGGCCAGCAGCCGCCGCGCCTCCGCGACCTCCGCCTTGCGCCGCTGCTCCTCGGCGGCGACGAGCTGGCGCTCGGCGTCGGCGCGCGCGGCGTCCGCGGCGCGGAGCTGGGCGGCGGCGTCGTCGCGCATCTTGCCGGCGATCGCCTGGGCCTCGGCGCGGTCGCGCTCGGCGGCACGGCGCTCGGCCTCGGCGCCGACGCGCAGCTCGCGGTTGGTCGCGGCCTCGGCCAGCGCCTCGGCGCGCGCGGCGTCGGCCGCGCGCTGGGCGCGCTCGGCCCGCTGCCGCGCGGCGTCCGAGCCGTACCAGGCGATCACCGCGGCGGCCGCGGCGACGACCAGCCCGAGCGCGATCGCGAGCCCGAGCCGGCGCCGCCGGCGCTGTCCGCCCTCCGCCAGGGTGGCCGCCTCGATCATCTCGGCCGCGTCGCCGAGGCGCGCCGAGCCGAGGCCCGCGGCGGCGGCCAGACGCGCGCCCCGCCACAGCAGATCCACCGGCCGGCCCGCGCGACGCCACCGCTCGGCGTCGAGCCGGGCGTCGTGGACGAGCTCGCGCTCGACCCGCGTCTCGTCGAGCCAGCCGCGCAGCCGCGGCCACCGCGCGCCGAGCGCCTCGTGCACGACCTCGAGCGTCGCCGGCCGCTCACCCTCCGCGCCGACGCGGCGCACCAGCCGCCCGGCGACGAGCGCGTCGACGACGCGGCGGTCGACGTCGTCGGCCACCAGCTCGCGCTCGGGCAGCCGCGCCCGCGTCCCATCCGGACGGAACAGCGCGACGAGGACGCGGCGCATCGCGTCGCGCTCGGGCGGCCCGAGCCGGTCGTGCAGCTCGCCCGCGGCGTCGGCGAGCGCGCCGGCGAAGCCGCCGATGTCGCGCCACGCCGCAGCGGGCAAGCGGCGGGCGTCGCGGTCGCGCCGCTCCCACCACCGGGTGAGCGCGAACTGGACCAGCGGGAGCGCGCCCGGGTCGTCGTCGAGCAGCGCGGCGGCCTCGGCCACGACCGCGCTCTCGTCGTCGAGCGTGTAACCGGCGGCACGCGCCGGACCGACCACGATCTCCGGGACGGCGTTGGGCTCGACGCCGCGCACGACGTACAGGTTGTCCTCGGGGATGCGGCGGAGCGCCGGGATCGCGGCGAGCCGGCCGAACAGGTCGTCGCGGACCGTCGCGATCACGCGGACCTCGTCGTCGGGCCCGAGCCGGCGTCCGGCGACGATCACGGCGTCGTCGCCGGCGCACAGCGCCGCGACCGCGCCGCACACCCGGTCGCGCTCGGCGTCGGGCAGCCGCAGCACCTCCTCGAGCTGATCGATCACGACGACCGTGCCGAGCTCGCCCGGCCGCGACGACGGCGGCGCCGCGGCGGCCCCCGCGCGGCCATCCGACCGGGCCTGCTCGGCCGCGCGCACCGCGCCGCGCGACGGCGGACGGCCGGCGGCCCGGGCACGGCTTGCCCCTGGAGCGGTCACCGCCCGCGCGACCGCGCCCTCGCTGCCCGACGAAGCCGGCGCCGCCGCGAGCGCCAGCGCGTCCCCCTCGCTCGGGCGCACGACGACCACGCGCCAGCCATCGACGCCGCCGAGCAGCTCCTCGTCGAGCCGCGCCGCGACGCCGGCGACCGCGAGCGACGACTTGCCCGAGCCCGACGGCCCGGCGAGCACGACCGCGCGCCGCGTCGCCAGCCGCGCCGCGACCTGGGCGATGTCCGCCGCGCGCCCGGCGAGGAACCCGGCGCGCGCCGCGTCGAACGCCTCGAGCCCGACGTACGGCGGGTCCGGCACGCCGTACGGCCGCGCCGCGACCTCGGCCAGCTCGTCGTCGAGCTGCGCGCCGGCCGCGCCAGGACGGTCCGCCGGCCGCATCGCGGTCAGCCGGGCGACGAGCGCCGCGACCGCCGCCGGGACGCCCGCCGCGTGCTCGGCCACCGGCGCGAGATCGCCGCGGATCGTCGCGGTCGACAGCGCGGCGCGCGCGCGCATCACGACCTCGGGACCGGGCGTGGTCGCGGGCTCGCGCTCGAGCTCCGGCGGGAGCCGCTGCGGCAACCGCCCGGTGATCATCCGGTGCAGCAGCACGCCGAGCGCGAACGCGTCGGCGGCGGGCGTGCGCCCCTCACCGCTGTACGCCTCGGGCGGCAGGTACCCCGGCGTACCGATCACGACGCCAGCGTGCTCGCGGGCCGACGCCGCGGACGGCGCCGGCATCATGTCCTCGGACACCGCGTCGGTCGCGGCCAGCCCGGCGTCGGTCGGCGGGCGGGCGTCGGCCGGCGCGGGCGAC
>WYBA01000435.1 GCA_011526095.1 Myxococcales bacterium
CGACGCCCGCGCCGGCCGCCGCCGTGCAGCCCGCGCCGGCCGCGGTCGCCCCGGCGCCGGTCGCCCCCGTCGATGTCGCCCCCGCCCCGGTCGCCGTCGAGCCCGCCCCGGCTGCCGTCGCACCGGTCGCTGTCGACCCCGCCCCGGTCGCCGCCGAGGTCGCCCCGGCCGCCGTCGCCCCGGTCGCTGCCGACCCCGCCCCGGCGCCAGCCAAGGCCGCCGCACCGGCGAAGAAGTCGACCCAGAAGGCCAAGGCGCCCGCGGCCGACATCGTCGACCCGTTCGCCGACGCGCCCGCCACGCCCAAGGCCAAGACCCAGAAGACGAAGGCCAAGAAGGACGCCGGCATCGTCGACCCGTTCGCGTCGGAGCCGGCCAAGGCGCCCGCCAAGAAGCCGGCGACGAAGAAGAAGGACACGAAGAAGGACGCCGGCGGCATCGTCGACCCGTTCTCGTGAGCTTTCGCACGACCGGCCCGGGCAAGGGATGACGGACGTGCCAGAGCGCGCGTCCTCGCACGACAGATGAGCCAGCGCGACGCACGCGCGGAGTGCGTTGGAACGCGCGTGCGCGTGTGTTATGGAGCCCGCTGCACCGCGGAGGAACCGTGAGCTCGACCCGCATCCTCACCCTCGTCTTCGCCACCGTCGTCGGCGCCGCGCTGATGACCTCGCCCGCCGTCGTGCGCGCCCAGCAGGGCGCGCCGAGCGCGGAGGATCTCGCCGCCGCGAAGCAGGCGTTCCTCGAGGGCAAGGAGCTCCACGCCGCGGGCAAGCTCGACGAGGCGGTCGAGAAGTTCAAGCTGTCGTACCGCCTGTCGAAGCGGCCGCAGCTGCTCTACAACATCGCGCTCACGCTCGAGGAGCTGGGCAACGCCGAGCTCGCGATCTTCTACTACAAGAAGTACCTCAGCGACGCGCCCGCCGACGACGCGCAGCGCGCCGCCGCGGAGAAGAGCCTGACGACGCTCCAGGCGGCTGCGGCCAAGCAGCCCGCCGGGGACGATCCCAAGGCGGAGCCGGGCGCCGACGAGCCCAAGCCCAAGAAGCCGAAGAAGCCCCGGCGCGCCTACACCGCCGAGGACTACCAGCACACCGCGGTGGAGGACGCCCCGCCCGGCAAGCCGCTCGACCTCACCGTCGAGGTCCCCGGCGACGCCGGCTGGACCGTCACGCTGCACTTCCGCGGCGCCGGCGACGCCAAGTTCACCCCGGTCGAGATGCGCAAGCGCTACGACGAGCGGGTCGCGCGGATCCCCGCCGACAAGATGAGCGGCAACGCGATCCAGTACTACATCGAGGTCCGCGACGCCGCCGGCGAGATCGTGACGCGCACCGGCAAGTCGACGAGCCCCAACGTCGTGTACATCGACGCGGCCGCGGCGGATCACTTCTACGCCGACCTCGAGCAGACGATCGAGGGTGCAGCGGGCGACAACGACGGCGACGCGGGCGACCGCGCGCCGCTGCGCGACGGCGACGACGAGGATCCGCTCGGCGGCGGCACGCGGCGCTCGGGCGGCGACGACGACGCCCCGCCGGTGCTGACCCAGGGCCGCGGCGGCGCGCTCGTGCTCGCGCCGACGGGCCCGGGCTACATGGACGTCGGCAGCAAGAAGTTCAGCTACGTCAAGTGGGGCGCCACCGGCGGCGCGCTCGGGATGCTCGGGATGTCGATGACGTTCTACCTGATGGCGTCGAGCCAGGCGTCGACGCTCGAGGCGCGCGCGTTCGAGTCGACCGATGACTCGTGCGCGGGCGGCCCGCCGTGCGACACCTACGACGCCGAGCTCAAGGACATCGAGGCGGCCGGCGCGCGCAACGAGACGATCAGCAAGGTCACGTTCGCCATCGGCCTCACCGCCGGCGCCGTCGCCGCGTACTGGTGGTACAAGGAGATCAAGGCGCGCCGGAAGGCCGAGCGTGCCCTCGCCGCGCCGCCGCCTGCGGTGACCGGCCTCGACTCGGTGATCGCGGTCCCGGTCGCCTCGGACGACTTCGTCGGCGCCGGTGCGGCGCTGCGGTTCTAGCCCCTCCCTCGAGCCCACGGTCCAGCCCATGCGCGCCCTGCCCTGTGTCCTCACCTCCCTGATCGCGGCCGTCGCGGCCATCGCCGGCGGCGCCTGCGATCCGTACTCGCCCAACCTCGGCTACCAGCCGTTCCGCTGCGGCACCGACGAGCCGCGCTGCCCCGACGGCTACCAGTGCATGGAGTACTCGGAGACCGAGCACCTGTGCGAGGCGGGCGAGCCGCCGGACGAGACGCCGGACGCGGGCGACGAGGAGCTGTGCAACAACGACGAGGCGATCGAGCCCAATGACACGACGTCCAACGCGTGGAGCACCCCGATCCCGGACTTCCGCACGTGCGTGTCGCTGGTCAGCCTCGCGATCTGCCCGGCCGGCGACAAGGACCTCTATCGGTTCCGCGTCGACTCGGCGGGCAAGAACCTCAAGGCCGAGGTCACCGCGAACATCGGCGCCGGGCCGCTGACCCTGCGCGTGCTCAACGGCTCGGGCGCCGCGGTCGCGAACGGCCAGGCGATCGACGGCGACACGCTCCAGCTCATCTTCAACAACATGGCGGCCGGCACGTACTTCGTCGAGGTCGCCGCGCCCGAGGGCGTGACCAACAACTACACGATCGACATCTTCACGTGCGACGAGACGTCGTGCATGAGCACGACGACCTGCTCGACCTGATCAGGCCGCGAGCAGCTCGAACCGGAACGACCAGCGCTCGTACTCGGCGCGCAGCTCGACGTCGCCGCCCGCGACCTGGCGCAGCCGCGCCAGCGGCGTGGTCGCGCCGGCGACGTCCTGGGCCATCAGCCGCTCCCTGAGCAGGTGCCTCAGCTCGGCCAGCTCCATCGCTTCGCGGTAGCTCATGGGGATCCTCCTGATGCCTCGACGGTGGGACGGTCGATCGTTCGCGGCAACTTTTGAGACGCACGACCCCACCACCGGTTTCGATGCGCATGCGAACGATCACGGCGCGGCCTACATGTGCGCGGCCCCCCGTCACGTGACAAGTCCGGGCGAAGGTTTGACTCCCATGCACCCCGCGGGCTAACGTGTTGCGAAACGCTGGTATTTCCAGGGGGCTGGGCCGATGAGCCGTATCGGAGAGCTACTTCTCCGGGAAAAGAAAGTCTCGCCGCAGCAGCTTGCCCAGGCCCAAGAGGAGGCCAAGCGTACGGGCAAGCGGCTGGGCGTCGCCTTGACCAAGCTCGGGTACCTCAAGGACCAGGAGCTCACCCAGATCGTCGCGCAGCAGTACAGCCTGCCCGCGATCAACCTGGCCGAGATCGACATCGATCCGGCCATCCTCAAGCTCATCCCCAAGGAGATCTGCGCCAAGCACCAGGTCATCCCGGTGCAGCGCAAGGGCGCCACGTTGATCGTCGCGATGGCCGATCCGGCCAACATCTACGCGATCGACGAGCTGAAGTTCCTCACCCAGTACAACATCGAGCCCGTCGTCGCGTCCGATCAGCAGATCGAGGACGCGATGTCCCGGTACTACGACAAGGGGCCGGACCTCGACGCGATGATCGGCGAGTTCGACGTCGACAACGTCGACTTCGCCGCGACGGGCGACGACACGGTCAACGTCGTCGACCTCGAGAACCAGGCGGGCGAGGCGCCGGTCGTCAAGCTGTGCAACGCCGTGCTGCTGAGCGCGATCAAGAAGCGCGCCTCGGACATCCACGTCGAGCCCTACGAGAAGACGTTCCGCGTCCGGTTCCGCATCGACGGCATCCTCCAGGAGGAGATGCGGCCGCCGCTCAAGCTGCGCAACGCGATCATCTCGCGCCTGAAGATCATGGCGTCGCTCGACATCGCCGAGCGCCGCCTGCCCCAGGACGGCCGGATCAAGCTCAAGATCGGCGCCAACCGCGAGATGGACTTCCGCGTGTCGGTCCTGCCGACGCTGTTCGGCGAGAAGATCGTCATGCGTCTGCTCGACAAGTCGAGCCTGCAGCTCGACATGACCAAGCTCGGGTTCGAGCAGAAGCCGCTCGACGACTTCAAGCGCGCGATCAAGATGCCGTACGGCATGGTGCTGGTCACCGGCCCCACCGGCTCGGGCAAGACGACGACGCTGTACTCGGCGCTGTCGGAGCTCAACACCACCGAGCGCAACATCTCCACCGCGGAGGATCCGGTCGAGTTCAACCTGCCCGGCATCAACCAGGTGCAGATGCACGAGGACATCGGCCTGAACTTCGCGACGGCGCTGCGCTCGTTCCTGCGGCAGGACCCGAACATCATCATGGTCGGCGAGATCCGCGACTTCGAGACCGCCGAGATCGCGGTCAAGGCTGCGCTCACCGGCCACCTCGTGCTGTCGACGCTCCACACCAACGACGCGCCGTCGACGGTGTCGCGCCTGCTCAACATGGGCGTCGAGCCGTTCCTGGTGACCGCCTCGGTCAACCTGGTGCTGGCGCAGCGCCTCGCCCGCAAGATCTGCAACGACTGCAAGGTGCCTGCGGAGAAGCACCCCGAGGCGCTCGCTCGCATGGGGTTCACCCCCGAGCAGATCGACCAGGCGAAGATCATGCACGGCGCCGGCTGCGGCACCTGCAACTCGACCGGCTACAAGGGCCGCATCGCGCTCTACGAGGTCATGCCGTTCGTCGACGCGCTCAAGGAGCTGGTGCTCCAGGGGGCCTCGGGGACGGAGCTCAAGGCCGAGATGATCCGGCAGGGGTTCAAGAGTTTGCGCATGTCGGGGATCACGAAGATCATGGAGGGCGTGACGACCCCCGAAGAGGTCCTGCGCACGACGGTGGACGACTGATGCCGCCGCCCACCTTGCACCAGCTGCTCAAGGTGATGCTCGACAAGGGCGCGTCGGATCTCCACATCACGACCGCCACGCCGCCGCAGCTCCGCATCGACGGCGACCTGGTGCCGCTCCGCACCGAGGCGCTGACGCCGGTCGACACCAAGCAGCTCTGCTACTCGATCCTCACGGACGCGCAGAAGCTGCGGTTCGAGGAGGACCAGGAGCTCGACCTGTCGTTCGGCGTGAAGAACCTGGCGCGGTTCCGCGCCAACATCTTCATGCAGCGCGGCGCGGTCGCCGGCGCGTTCCGCCTCGTCCCGTTCAACCTGATCCCGCTCGAGGACCTCGGCCTGCCGCCGGTCGTGATGGAGCTGTGCGAGAAGCCGCGCGGCCTGGTGCTGGTGACCGGCCCGACCGGGTCGGGCAAGTCGACGACGCTGGCGTCGATGATCGACCGCATCAACCAGCGGCACCGGGCGCACATCATCACGATCGAGGACCCGATCGAGTACCTGCACCCGCACAAGAGCTGCCTGGTCAACCAGCGCGAGATCGGCAGTGACACGCAGTCGTTCAAGAAGGCGCTCAAGTACATCCTGCGCCAGGACCCGGACGTCGTCCTCGTCGGCGAGATGCGCGACCTCGAGACGATCGAGGCCGCGCTGGTGATCGCCGAGACCGGCCACCTGGCGTTCGCGACGCTCCACACCAACAGCGCCGTGCAGACGATCAACCGCATCGTCGACGTGTTCCCGCCGCACCAGCAGACCCAGATCCGCCAGGTGCTGTCGTTCGTGCTCGAGGGCGTCGTGTGTCAGTCGCTGCTGCCCAAGGCGTCCGGCTCCGGCCGGGTGCTCGCGGCCGAGGTGATGGTCCCCAACTCCGCGATCCGGAACCTGATCCGCGAGGACAAGCTCCACCAGATCTACTCGCAGATGCAGATCGGCCAGACCAAGTTCGGCATGCAGACCTTCAACCAGGCGCTGTGCGAGCTGTTCATGAAGCGCCACATCTCGCTCGAGGAAGCGCTGACGCGGTCCAGCGATCAAGACGAGCTCAAGACGCTGATCGCCAGCGCGCAGAGCGGCCAGCCCGTCAACCCGGCCGCGCTCGCGGCGCGGCGGCGGCCCGAGTAAGGGCACGAGGAGGCTCCCGTGGCCAAGTTCTCCTGGGAAGGCACCACCCGCACCGGCGAGGTCCGGCGCGGCACGATGGAGGCCGCCGACGAGGCCGCGGTGCTCAACCGGCTGCGCGCCGACGCCATCAACCCCAAGAAGGTCAAGAAGGCGCGCGCCGAGATCCACATCAAGTTCGGCACCGGCGTCACCGCCGACGACCTCAAGCTGTTCACCCGCCAGCTCGCCGTCATGGTCGACGCCGGCCTGCCGCTGGTCCAGGCGCTCGACATCCTCGCGACGCAGAACGCCAACGTCCACTTCGCCAAGGTCCTGTTCTCGGTCAAGTCGTCGGTCGAACAGGGCTCGACGTTCAGCGAGGCGCTCCGCAAGCACCCCAAGGTGTTCGACGAGCTCTACGTCAACCTCGTCGCCGCGGGCGAGGTCGGCGGCATCCTCGACGCGATCCTCAACCGCCTCGCCATCTACATCGAGAAGGCGGTCAAGCTCAAGAGCCAGCTCAAGAGCGCCCTGGTCTACCCGATCGCGATCCTCGTCGTCGCGGCGGGCGTGATCGCCGTGATGATGCTCAAGGTCATTCCTCAGTTCGAGGAGATGTACAAGGACTTCCCCGGCGCGAAGCTGCCGAAGCCGACCCAGGTCGTCATCGGCATGTCGAACAGCTTCATCTCCGCCTGGTACTACATCCTCGGCGGGATCTTCGCGTTCTTCTTCGTCTCCGGCGCGCTGCTGCGCACCGAGAAGGGCAAGGACCTGTTCCACACCGCGGTGCTGAGGCTGCCGGTGATCGGGCCGGTGATCCGCAAGATCGTCGTGGCGCGCTTCACCCGCACGCTCGGGACGCTGCTGTCGTCCGGCGTGCCGATCCTCGACTCGCTCGAGATCTGCGCCAAGACCTCCGGCAACCGCGTCGTGATGCGCGCGATCATGCATGCCCGCGCCAAGATCTCCGAGGGCCAGGACCTCGCCGGCCCGCTGACCGAGACCGACGTGTTCCCGTCGATGGTCGTGCAGATGATCGGCGTCGGCGAGCAGACCGGCGCGATGGACACGATGCTGAACAAGATCGCCGACTTCTACGAGGACGAGGTCGACACCGCGGTCGGTAACCTCACCGCGCTGATCGAGCCGATCATGATGGCGTTCCTCGGCGTCGTCGTCGGCGGCCTGCTGATCGCGATGTACATGCCGATCTTCGAGCTGGCCGGCAACATCGACGCTGGCGAGAACGCGAAGTGAGCGAGGCCGCCGCCGGCGGCCGACGCGACGATGGCGACCTGCGGCGCCGGATCACGTGGATCCTGGTGGTCCGCACCGTCGTCATCAGCCTCGTCCTGGGGCTGACGCTGTGGGTGTCGTGGCTCAACGAGGTCGACCCGGCGTCGACTCCGTCGCTGGTGCTGCTGGGGGGCATCGCGGCGACGTACTTCGCGACGCTGGTCTACTCGGTGCTGCTGCGCGCGGGGATCGCGCCGCACCGCCTGATCTGGCCGCAGGTGATCGGCGATCTGACCGTGACGACGGTGCTGGTCCACGTCACCGGCGGCGCGCAGAGCGCGTACACGTTCTTCTTCGCGCTGTCGATCGTCGGGACCGCGGCGGTGCGCGGGCGCGCCGCGACCGTGTTCGTCACCGGCGTGTCGACGGCGCTGATGGTGCTGGTGGCGCTGTCAGCGTGGCAGCAGCTGCTGCCGGTGCCGTCGCTGCCGCCGGCGACGCCGCACGAGCAGACGACGATCATGTTCCTGCGCTCGCTCGGCCTCAGCGTCGCGACCCAGCTCGGCGTCGGCGTGCTCGGCTTCCTGCTCGCCGGCGAGCTGCGCCGCACCGAGGACTCGCTCGCGACCGAGCGCCGCGTCGTCGCCGACCTGGTCAGCCTGCACCAGGACATCGTCCGCTCGCTGACGTCGGGCCTGGTCACGATCGACCTGCGCGGCCGCGTCCTCACGGTCAACCACCACGCGGCCGAGCTGCTCGACGCCGGCGGCGCGGTCGGCGGCGACGTCGAGGCCGTGCTGCCCGGGCTGCGCGCGCGGCTCGAGGCGCTGCCGCTCGACGGCACGCTGCGCCGCGCCGACCTGACGATCGACCGGCCCGGCGGGGCGCTGGTGCTCGGCATCTCGGTGTCGCCGCTGCGCGACCTGCAGGACACGGTCGTCGGGCGCGTCATCAACTTCACGGACCTGACCGACCTGCGCCGGATGGAGCACCAGGTCAAGCACGCCGAGCGGATGGCGACGATCGGCCAGCTCGCGGCCGGCATCGCCCACGAGATCCGCAACCCGCTGGCGTCGATGTCCGGGTCGATCGAGCTGCTCCAGCACGCGCCCGCGGCGTCCGAGGACGATCGCGCGCTGATGGCGATCGTGATCCGCGAGATCGACCGGCTCAACGCTTTGATCTCCGACCTGCTCGACTACGCCAACCCCCGGCCGCGCCAGACCGTGCCGTTCGACTTCGCGGTGATGGTGCACGAGACGGTGCAGGTGTTCCGTCAGGACCGCGCGTTCGGCGGGGTCGAGGTCGCGGTCACCGGGCCCGACCACCTCGAGCTCACCGCCGACGCGGCCAAGCTGCGCCAGGTCGTGTGGAACCTGCTGCGCAACGCCGCGGAGGCCGCCGCCGGCGGCGGAGGTCACGTCACCGTGACCGTGCGCGGCGAGCCCGACGCGGCGGTGCTGGAGGTCGCCGACGACGGGCCCGGCATCCCGCCGGAGGCGCTCGGACGGGTGTTCGACCCGTTCTTCACGACCAAGCGCAAGGGCACCGGCCTGGGCCTGGCGACCTGCCAGAACGTCATCGGCGAGCACGGCGGGGTGATCACCGTCGCGAGCACGCCCGGCGCGGGCGCGAGGTTCACGGTGACGCTCCCACGCGCCCACGCCGCGCCGCCCGCGTGATCGACGCGCCGGCGCGCCCGCGCGGTCTCTGGTAGAAGGAGGCATGGCGACGCGCTGCTCGATGTGCGCCGGCGAGGCCGGCGAGGACGCGGTGACCGTGTGCGCGCCGTGTCACCGGCGAACGGTCGCGAGCGCGCATGCGAGCGCGACCGCGAGCGTGACGGCGAGCATGATGGACGCGCTGGCCAGCGGCGGGCTGCGCACGACCGCCGAGCTGGCGGTGCCGGCGCTGCCGCCCGAGCTCGCGACCGACGCGGCGGCGCTCGCCGCCAGCCCGACCGGCTGTACCTGGTGCGGTCGCGACGGCGCGGTGGTCAAGAAGCTGCTGGGCAACGGCGCGGTCTCGATCTGCAACGAGTGCGTCGCGCTGTGCGCCGACGTGCTGCAGGCCGAGCTGGGCGACGGCTGGCGCGGCGCGTGAGCGACTACGAGAGCTGCTGCTCGAGCGCGCCGAGGTCCGCGGTCGTCGGTGCGCCGACGTCGGCCCACGGCGAGCCGGGCTCGGCGAGCGCGGCGCGCCGGCGGTAGTCCGCGGCGTAGTCGGCGTGGCCCTTGCGCTCCCACGCCGCGGCGAGATCGTGACACCGCTCGGCCTCGAGCGCCGGGTCGAGATCGCCGGCGTCCCACACCGCCTCGAACGCGCGGATCGCCTCGTCGACCCGCCCGGCGGCGAGCAGCGCCAGGCCGCGGGTGTGGAGGAACGCCGGGACCGCGGGGCGCAGCGCGAGCGCCTCGTCGGCGAGCCCGAGCGCGCGCGCGCCGGCCGCGGCGTCGGCCTCGCCGGCGCGCGCCAGCGCGTAGGCGCGGTTGTTGAGCCACGCGGCGCGCAGCGTCGCCGCCAGCCGCGCCCCGTCGATGCGATCGAGCGCGGCGAGCGCGCGCCGCCAGTCGCCGTCGATCAGGTAGGTGCCGGCGCGCGACACCCGGGCCGCGTCGTGGGCCGCCGGCGACAGCCAGCCGAGCAGCCGGTAGCGCCAGCGGGCGGCCGCGGTCCGCCGGGCCCGGAACGCGGCGTGGGCGAGCCGCGGCAGGGCGATCGCCGCGACCCCGTACCACACCAGCCACACCGCCGCGGCGACGCCCAGCAGCGGCCCGCCGGCGGCGGCCTGGACCACCGCCGCGATCGCCGCCAGCGACAGCGCGACGGCGACGGCATGGAGGGCACGGGCCACGAGGGACAGGATAGCGCCCGCGGTGGCCGCGTGGTAAGGCTGCCCGCCGTGCCCCCCGACGAGCTCGTGCCCCTCGGCAAGCGCCCCGCGCCGGGGTCACGTGCGCCCGACGCGGCGCCGGCCGCCGCGCCAGACCCCGCCGGCCCGCGGGTCTACGTCGAGACCTACGGCTGCCAGATGAACGTCGCGGACTCGGACATGCTCGTCGGGCTGCTCGGGGACGCCGGCTTCCGCCGCGCCCGCTCGGTCGACGACGCCGACATCGTGATCGTCAACACCTGCGCGGTGCGGGAGAAGGCCGAGGACCGGGTGCTGCAGCGCGCGGCCGAGCTCGGCGCGCTCAAGCGCAAGCGCGGCGGCCTGGCGATCGGCATCGTCGGGTGCATGGCCGAGCACCTCAAGGACTCGCTGCTCGAGCGCGCGCCGTGGATCGACGTGGTCGCCGGACCGGACAGCTACCGCCGGATGCCGGAGCTGCTGGCCGCGGCGCGCGCCGCGCCGGTGGTCGACGTCAAGCTCGACAAGGACGAGACCTACGAGGGCCTGTCCGGCGCCGAGGGCGGCGACGGCGTGTCGGGGTTCGTGACGATCCAGCGCGGCTGCGACAAGTTCTGCACGTTCTGCGTCGTGCCGTTCACGCGCGGCCGCGAGCGCGGCACCGCGCCGCGCGAGGTGCTGCGCCAGGTCCGCGAGCTCGCCGAGCGCGGCTACAAGGAGGTCGTCCTCCTCGGCCAGACCGTCAACTCCTACGCGTGGGAGGACGTGACGTTCGCGCAGCTGCTCCGCTCGGTCGCGCGCGTCGACGGGATCGAGCGGGTGCGGTTCACCTCGCCCTACCCGGTCGACTTCACCGACGACGTGATCGCGGCGATCGCCGAGGAGCCGAAGATCTGCGAGTACGTCCACCTGCCGGTGCAATCGGGCTCCGACGCGGTGCTCGACCGGATGCGCCGCGGGTACTCGGTCGCGGACTACCTCGCGATCGTCGGCCGGCTGCGCGCGGCGATGCCGCGGATCGCGCTGTCGACCGACATCCTGTCCGGGTTCAGCGGCGAGACCGAGGCGGACCACCAGGCGACGCTGGCGCTGATGCGCGAGGTGCGGTTCGACAGCGCGTTCATGTTCGCGTACTCCGAGCGGGACCTGACGTTCGCGGCGAAGAAGCTGGCCGACGACGTGTCGGCCGCGGACAAGCAGCGGCGGCTGGCGGAGATCGTCGCGCTCCAGGAGTCGATCTCGGCCGAGGTGTTCGCGGCCCAGCTCGGGCGGCGCGAGCGCGTGCTCGTGCACGGCCCGTCGCGGCGCTCGGCCGAGCAGATGATGGGCCGAACCGACGGCTTCAAGACCGTGATCCTGCCGGCGGCGCCGCCCGAGTCGCGCCCCGCCCCGGGCGCGCTGGTCGACGTCGTGATCGAGCGCGCGACGATGGCGACGCTGTTCGGCCGTCCGGCCTGAACCTCGCCTGGCCTGGCCGGCGCCGCGCGGTCAGAAGTTCCGGACGAGCGTGTAGCCGCCCATCGCGATCAGCACGATCCCGAAGATCAGCCCGAACGGCGGGACGAACCCGAGGATCGCCGAGGTCGCCCCGCCCCCGAGCCCGACCAGGCCCAGGACGATCTGCGCGTGGCGGTTGCGCTTCACCATCTGCGACAACCGGTCGTCGTTCGACTCCGCCATGCGCGCCACCCTATCACCGCTCGGGCGGCGGCGGCGGCCCCGGCGCGCGCAGCCGCGCGATCACCTCGGCGGCGACCTTCGGGCTCGCCAGCAGGCTGAGGTGCCCGAGATCGTCGAACACGAGCTCCTCCGCGCCGGCGACGCGCGCCTGGCGGGCGCCCGGCACGAGCGCGTCGGACCGCGACCAGATCACCGTCCACCGCGTGCGCCGCGGCAGCGGCGCCGCGCGCAGCCGCGCCAGCAGCGTCGAGCCGAAGAACAGCTCCTTGTTGGCCCGGCCGATCCCGATCGCCGAGACGTCGGTGCCGGCGTGGGGCGAGCCGATCGTGATCAGGTTGGCGACGACGCCGTCGCCGCCACCGAGCTGGACGAAGTAGCGCCCGACGACGCCGCCCATCGAGTGGCCGATCACGTCGACCTGCGGCGCCCCGGTCGCGGCGCGCACCTCGTCGACGTACTCGGCGAGCCGGCGCGCCGCGCTCGCGGTCTTGCCGAGCGTCCAGTACTCGAACCCCAGGACCGGGCCGAGGCCGGCGTCGCGCAGCCGCCGGGCCAGCGGCAGGAAGTTGGCGCGGTTCATCGCGTAACCGTGGACGACGATGATCGGCCGGGGCCCCTGGACGTCGCCGCCGGGCAGCCCGAAGAACCCCAGCGGGCGCGCCGCCGACAGCGCCACCGCGACCTTCCACTCGCGCAGCGCCGCCCGCACCTGCCCCGGCGGCCCGGCGCGCTCCTTGCGCCACCGCGACACCGCCATCGACGCATGCGGCACCAGCGGGTACAGCCCGGACGCCATCGCGACGTCCGACGCCGCGGCGACCAGGGTGCGCCACAGCAGGTGGCGGGCGTGATGCCGGCGCTGCTTCACGCGCGCCGCCGCCGCCGAGGTCCAGCGACCGCGGCGCTCACAGGCCGGGGATGCCGCCCTCGATGTCCCGCGCGACCTCCGCGGCCAGCCCCAGGTGCCCGCGCAGCCGGTCGAGCAGGTTGCGCTCCGACGCTGCGACGTCGCGATCTACCGCGGCCATGCGGCACGCGGCACGGTAGATGCCGCGCCGCGCGTCCTCGGACAGCGACGACACGTCGGCGGTGTCGAGCTCGACCCGCTGCTCGAGGAAGCGCCCCGCGGCGGCGCGCTCGTCGTCGGTGAGCTCGGCGGCGGCGATCAGCCGGCGCAGCGCCTGCGCCTCGGCGTCGGCGATCGCGCCGTCGGCCCACGCCATCGCGGCCCAGACGCGGATCACGCTCAGGAACGGGGAATCGGCCATGGCGGCTACGCTATCACAGCGGCAGCTCGAGGCCGATCCGCTCGCGGACGACCCGCGCCACCGTGGCGCGGAGCTCGTCGCCGGTGCGGTGGGCGCGCCACCGCCCGTCGGCGTCGTGGTCGAAGTGCCAGGCGGTCGATACCGCGGCCATCCAGATCTGCCGGGCGGCCCGGTGGCTGTTGATGACCACCCGGGTCCCGTCGCGCAGGTCCAGGCGCAAGATCCCGTCGCTGGTGCCGACCTCGACGTCGTCGGGGTCGACGTCCGCCAGCTGATCCTCGATCCAGCGCAGCTCGGTGCGCGCCGCCTCGTCGAAGGCTGTCTCGTCGGCGTCCATGGGCCCTCGATAGCACCGAAATCCGGTACTATCCACATCACCCGCCGACCTGCGCCGATGTCGTCCGAAGACGAAGACGAGGGCTCCGCCCCCGACCGCGACGTACACGAGACGCTCCTGCCGTCGCTGCACCTGAGCGTGCTCGGCGGCGTGGGGCTGGCCGAGCCGCTGACGCCGCTGCCCGAGAGCCTGTCCTACCCGCTCGGGCTCGGCTCGTCGACCGCCGGCCAGGCGGCCGCGAGCGCCGCGCCGGTCGCCCCGCTCAGGACCGAGGAGTCCGGCAACCGGCCGCGCGGCGCGCGCACGGGCGATCTGATCGGCGGCCGCTACGTGGTCGAGGGTCAGCTCGGGCGCGGCGGGATGGGGCGCGTGCTGCGCGTGCGCCACCAGGTGCTGGGCAAGCCGTTCGCGCTCAAGCTGATCAAGGCGCCGATCGCGACGGACCCGCGGATCCGCGAGATGTTCTACCGCGAGGCGCGCCTGGCCTCGGCCCTGACCCACGACAACATCTGCTCGATCGTCGACTTCGGCCAGGACCCCGACTTCGGCCTGTTCATGGTGATGGAGCTGCTCGACGGCCAGACCGTCCACTCGCGGCTGCGGACCGGCGGGCGGCTCGCGCCCAAGGTCGCGTGCGACATCATGTGGCAGGTCGGCGAGGCGCTCCGCTACATCCACAGCCGCGCGATCCTCCACGGCGACGTCAAGACCGAGAACATCTTCCTGGTGCGCGGCGCGTCGCAGCGCCGGACGGTCAAGCTGCTCGACTTCGGGCTGGCGCGGCCGGATCTCGGCAAGGGCGCCGGCTCGGTCGACGGCACGCCGGAGTACCTCGCGCCGGAGCGGATCAAGGGCGCGCCGGCCTCGCCCGCCTCGGACATCTACGCGCTCGGCATCGTGTTCTGGGAGCTGCTCACCGGCAAGCTGCCGTTCACCGGCGACCTCGAGGAGGTGTTCAAGCAGGCGCTGACCGCGGACCTGCCGCCGGCGAGCAAGCAGGTCGACGAGGAGATCGACGAGCGCGCCGACGAGATCATCGCGCGCGCGACGGCGCGCGATCCGGCGGACCGTCACCCGGACGTCGCCGCGTTCATGTACGAGCTGCGCACGCTGATGAACATGCTCGGGATGGAGACCGGCGTGCGCCGCCGGTCGAGCCCGAGCATGGACGGCACGCGCGAGCGCCGCGAGGTCGACCACCGCGCCAAGGCGGCGAGCGAGATCTTCCAGTGGGCGCCGCTGCCGCTGGCGTGCGTCGACGCCACCGGCCGGGTGCGGATCGCCAACCAGGCGTTCCTCGAGTTCATCGGCGTGGCCGGCGACGCCGGCGGGATCGAGCTGCGCGACTCGGGGTTCTGCGAGGTCTGCCCGACGCTGCTCGACGACCTCAAGGCCGTCGTCGCCAAGCACGCGATCGTCAAGCGGGTGATCTACCTCAGCGAGGGCGGCGGCTCGGTCGTGGAGGCGGCGATCGTGATGTCGCCCGCGCCGATGTCGACCGAGGTGACGGCGGGCGAGGTCCACCTGGCGCTGCACCCGCTGCGCGCGATGCCGCGATGAGCCGCGCGCCGCGCCCCGCCGCCAAGGCGGGCAAGCCGGCGAGGCCGTCCCGGCCCGCGAAGCCCGCCCGCGCCACGAAGGCGCCCCGGCCCGCGCGGCCGCGCCCGCGCGCACTCGGCCGCGCGACCTATCACCACGGTGACTTGCGGCGCGCGCTCGTCGACGCCGCGGTGGCGATCATCGCCGACAAGGGCGCCGAGGCGTTCACGCTGCGCGAGGCCGCGCGCCGGCTCGGCGTCAACCACCGCGCCGCGTACCGCCACTTCGCGGACAAGACGAGCCTCTTGTCCGCGGTGGCCGAGCAGGGCTTCGTCGCGCTGATCGACGGCGCGCGCGCGGAGATCGCCGCGGCCGCGGCGAGCGACGCCGAGGCGCGCCTGCTCGCGCTCGCCCGCGCCTACGTCGCGTTCGCCGACGCCCACCCGGCGCACTTCCGCGTGATGTTCGGGCCGCGCGTCAACGAGGCGCGCCCGCCGTCGGGCCTGCCGGCGACCGGGATCATCGGCGAGGCCTACGGGCTGCTCGAGGCCGAGATCCGCGCGGCGATCGCGGGCGCCTCGGGCGGCACGACCGATCCCGGCGACGCCGACGTCACCGACGCGCTGATCGCGTTCTGGGCGGTGCTGCACGGCCTGGCGAGCCTGGTGCTGATGAAGCGCGTCGCCGTGGCGCCGGCGGAGCTGCCCGGCTGGATCGATCGGATCGTCGGGCTGACGCTGCGCAGCCTGACCGCGCCGGGGATGCGCGAGGACCGGTTCTTTTGATCATCGAGGGGACCTTCCCGTCCCCTCTGGCCGCGGCGAGCCGCCTCGAAGACCGCTCGTGCTGAGCCCAGGCGCGCGAGAGCGAGCCTGGAGTCGAAGTACGCGCGTCGGGTCGCGCGTCTCCGCGCGTCGGGTCGCGCGGGGATCCTTGGATCACGCCAGGCCGATGAAGCCCATGTGCACGCCGCCGTCCTTGCCGTCGCGGCGGTAGCTGAAGAACCGCTCGGGCTCGCACCGAGTGCACGGCGGCGCCGCGTCGACGTGCTCGGCGCGCACGCCGGCGCGCTCGAGCACGACGCGCGTCGCGACCCGCAGGTCGAGGTGGTCCTTGCGCGGCCCGGCGACGACCAGGCCGGGCACGTCGCCGAACGCGGCGCGGAACTCGGCCACGACCTCGGGCCCGACCTCGAAGCAGCACGGGCCGATCGACGGCCCGAGCGCGACGCGCACGTCCGCCGGGCGGCTGCCGCACTCCGCCATCCGCGCGACGACGTTGGCCGCGACGCCACCGACGGTGCCGCGCCACCCGCTGTGCGCCGCCCCGCACACCCGCGCCACCGGGTCCGCGAACACCATCGGGATGCAGTCGGCGGCGAACGCGCCGAGCACGGGCCCGGGGCGGTCGCACACCAGCCCGTCGAACTCGGCCGGGTCCGGCAGCGGCTCGCCGACGCACCACACCGCGGTGCCGTGGACGTGCTTGGTGGCGACGAGCTGCGCCGGGTCGTAGCCGACGTGGACGGCGAGCAGGCGCCGGTTCTCGTCGACGAGATCGGGGTCGTCGCCCCACCGCCGGCCGAGGTTGAGCGAGGCGCGCAGCCCGGTCGAGACGCCGCCGGTGCGCTCGGGGAAGCCGTGGAGGAAGCCGTCGGGGATGAGCGGCGAGCGAAGGATGCGGATGGGCCCCGCCATGCCTCGTCTTACAAGGTCCGCGGCGCGCCCGCCACTGCCGCGCCCGGCCCGTGGTACGTTCGCGCCATGATCGCCTTCGAGGAGCTGGTCGCCGCGCTCGACCGCTGGCGAGTTCGCAAGGGCCTGCCGCTGGCGTCGGTCGAGGTCGCCGCGGCCGGGGCCGTCGCGGC
>WYBA01000006.1 GCA_011526095.1 Myxococcales bacterium
GCGGCCTTGGGGGCGGGCGCCGCGGGCGCGGCCCCGCCGATCGACACCTCGGCCATGAGCCCCGGCTTGAGCGCGCCGTCCGCGTTATCGAGCAGCGCGATCAGCTCGATCGTCCCGGTCGTCGGGTCGACCGCGGGCGAGAGCCGCTGGATCGTCGCGTCCCGCGAGATCCCGAGCGCCGGCACGGTCACGCGGATCGCGTCCTTGGCCGAGAGCACCGCCAGCGCGCGCTCGGGCAGCCGGAACCGCAGCTCCAGCTTGGACTGGTCCTGGATCACCAGCACCGGCGACGGCGGCATCAGCGTCGCGTACTCGCCGACGTTCATCAGCTTCTTGACCACGACGCCGTCGAGCGGCGATCGCACCGTGGCGTCGGCGATGTACTGCTGGGCAAGCCGAAGCGCGTCCTGCGCCTGGGCCACGCCGATCTTGGCGCCGTCGAGCTGGGACTGCAGCGTGTCCAGCGTCTGGCGCGGCATCGCGTTCTGCTCGACGAGCTGCTTGACCCGGTCGTACTCGCGCTGGACCGCGGCCTCCTGCAGCTTGGCCGCCTTGAGCGCGGTCGCCGCCTGGTTGCGCATCAGCGACGCGGTCCGGCTGTCGAGCCGGAACAGCACGTCGTTCTTCTTCACGGTCGCGCCCTCGGCCACCTTGAGCTCGACGATCGTCCCCGAGGCGCGCGCGCCGACGGTGACCTGGTCGCGAGCGGCGAGGATGCCGGTCGTCCGGGTCTCGGACGCACCGACCGGCGCGCCGGTGCCGGCGGCCGAGCCCGGGGCGGCGAACGACGGCAGGTCGGGCAAGGGCGGCGCGCCCGGGCCGGTGGCGGGCGGCAGCTCGCCCTTTCCGTCACCGGACTTCTTGCACCCGGACAGGGAGGTGAGCCCGGCGAGGGCGAGGACGGTGACGACGGTGAGGGTACGGAGACGGCGCATGGGGACCTCGAACGGCTCGAAGGACAGGGCGTGCGGAAGGGGTCAGGTGCCGGGCGTGGCCCCGACGGCGCGCGTCAGGGCCATCCACTTCACCAGGTACTGGTAGCGGGCGATCGTCGCGAGCGATCGCGACCGCGCGACTTCGGACTCGGCGTCGAGCACGTCGGTGGTGACGGCGACGCCCTGGGCGAACCGCGCCGACTGCAGCCGGTACGCCTCCTCGGCGGCCTTGAGGCCGGACTCGGCGACGGCGAGGCTCTTCTGGGCGCTGTCGGCCGCCAGCCACGCGGTCCGGACCTCGAGCGCGAGCTGGTCGTCGACGAACGCGCGCGCCTTCTCGGCGGAGCGACGGCCGCTCTTCGCCCGCTCGACGTCGCTCTTGCGCTTGCCCCAGTCCCACGCGATCCACTGCAGCTGCAGCCCGAGGTAGGCGGCGTCCTTCGTGGCGAACTCGCCCTGGCCCTCGGTGTGGGTGTAGGCGGCGATCAGGTTGACCTCGGGGATGTAGTAGGCCTTCGCGACGTCGACACCGCGCGTGCCCTGGGTGATCAGCGCGTCGGCGGCGCGCACCTCGGGCCGGCGCTTCTTCGCCTCGGCGACGGCGTCGTCCTCGGTCCAGCCGAGCGGCGGCGGCGTCGGGTCGACCTCGACCAGCTCGAGGTCGGTGCCGTCGGGCAGCCCGAGCACGAGCGCGAGCGCGCGCTCGGCCTGCTCGGCCGCGACCTCGGCGTCGAGCACGCGCTGGCGGACCTCCTCGCGCGACGCCTCGAGCCGCAGCACGTCGACGTCGTCGAGCAGCCCGCCGGCGACGAGCGCCTTGACCCGGGTGATCGCCGCGTCGATCTGGGCGATCGAGGTGCGCGAGATGTCCTGGAGCTGCCGCGCCTGCAGCGCGCCCAGGTAGAGCTGTGCGGCCTGGTAGGCCAGCTCGAGCTTCTTGACGTCGATCTGGGCGCGCTTGTAGTCGACGCCTGCCTCCTGGAGCCGGGCGAGCTTGCCGATCAGCACCGCGCCGGTGAGCGGCTGGGCGACGATGACGTCGAGCGAGCCGGTGACCTGCTCGCGGGCGACCCCGAGTGACACCCCGTTGAACTCGATCGGGATGTCGTCGTTCCACAGCAGCACGTTGGCGCGGAGCTGGAGCTGCGGCAGCTGGTGGCTGCGGGTGCCCTTGATCTCCTGCTCGGCGGAGTGGATCTCCTCCTCGGCCAGCTCGATCTGGATGTTGCCCTCGGTCGCGAGCGAGATCGCCTCGGGCAGCGTGATCGTCCGCGGCTCGGCCGTGGCGATCGCGGGGGCGGCGAGCAGGCCGGCGGAGACGAGGGCGAGGGTGGCGGGCAGCTTCACGACGGTCCTCCCAGGGCGCGCAGGAACAGGCGGGTGATGAGCGGGGCCTTGGCGGTCAGGCTCCCGGCGGCGCCGCGGAGGATCCAGTCCTCGATGAAGCCGTGCATGGCGCCGCGGTAGAAGTTGAGCTGGTCGTCGACGGCGACCTCGCCGGTCAGCACGCCAGCGGCGACGCCGGCGTCGAGCGCGGCGCGGTAGACGGTCCCGATCCGCGCCTCGAGATCGCCGACGCGCCCGGACAGCGCCTCGCACGACGCCACGCCGGCGTCGCGGACCTGCGTGAACACCTGGAACATCGACCGGTTGTCCTCGATGAACGCCAGGCTCATCCGGACCAGCGCGCCGATCCGCGCCGCGGGCTCCGTCACCTCGACCGCGGCCGCCTCGAGGCTGCGCAGGAACACCTGGCCGCGGATCGCGACGAGCTCGGCGAACACCGCCTCCTTGCTGTCGAAGTGGCGGTACAGGGCGCCGACGCTCATCTCGGCGCGGCGCGCGATGTCGGCCATCCGGGTCGCGTCGTAGCCGCGGCCGGTGAACTCGGCCTCGGCAGCGGTGAGGATGTGGTCGCGGTAGACCTCGGACGCGCTCTGGCGGGCGACCGCGCGCACGCTCGTCCCGGCGCGGGCGCGCGGCTTGGCGCGGGCCGGGCGGGCAGCTTGCCGCGGGCGAGAGGATCGGGGAGTGGCGGGCATCGACTTGGGGGGGACGCGGTGATGAACGACGATTCACGCGCGTGAATCATCGTTCACCTGCTTAGAACGAAAATTCCGCGCCTGCAAGCGACCGTTCGATGCCGATCGGGTAGGTCCGGGTTATCCGGAGTCGCGCGGCAGGACGTCGCACGGTGCGCCCCCGCACCGCGAGGCGCGTTCGCGTGGGCGCGCTCACCACGGTTGCGCCGGCGGTGTCCGCGCCCGAAACCACGACGGGCGTGGACCGATGGCCCACGCCCGCATCCCCCGACGTCGGCGCGTCGCCGCGGCTACGCCGCCGGCCGCTTGTCGCCCATCCGCGACAGGTTGACCGTGACGAGCTTCGACACGCCCGGCTCCTGCATCGTGACGCCGTAGAGGTTGTCCGCCGACTCCATCGTCCGCTTGTTGTGCGTGATGATCACGAACTGCGAGCGGTCGGTCATCTCGCGGACGATCTCGTTGTAGCGATCGACGTTGGCCTCGTCGAGCGGGGCGTCGACCTCGTCGAGGATGCAGAACGGCGACGGCTTGATCAGGAAGATCGAGAACACCAGCGCGACCGCGGTCAGCGCCTTCTCGCCGCCGGACAGCTGCTCGACCGTCGAGTTCTTCTTGCCGGGCGGCTGGGCGAAGATCTCGACGCCGGCCTCGAGCAGGTCGACGTCGTCCCCGCCGGTGAGCGACAGGTAGGCCTGACCGCCGCGGAACAGCCGGGGATAGACCTCCTTGAACTTGGCGTTGACCGCCGCGAACGTCTCCTTGAACAGCCGGCGCGACGTCTTGTTGATCTTGTCGATCGCCTTCTGCAGCTGCTCGACCGCGTCCTCGAGGTCGGTGCGCTGGGCCGACAGGAACTCGAACCGGGTCGACACCTCGGCGAACTCGTCGATCGCGGTGAGGTTGATGTCGGTGCCCATCCGCTCGACCAGGTCCTTGAGCTCGTGCAGCCGCGCGTCCTCGACCTCGCCCGCGACCGGCCGCAGGTGGTGGTCGTAGATGATGTCGGGGACGTGGACCTGGTAGCGGTCCCACACCGTCTCGAGCAGCACCTGGCGGCTCGACACCAGCGCGGCGCGCTTGACCTCGAGCTGCGCCACCTCCGCGGCGAGCCGCTCGGCCCGACCGCGCAGCTCGCGCACCGCCAGCTCGTCGGCGGTCAGCTCGGACAGCCGCGCCTCGTAGCTGGCGCGGCCCGCCTCGAGCTCGCTGCCGACGGTGAACCGGCGCTCGCGCAGCCCCTCGAGCTCGGCGCCGAGCTCGCCCGAGTCGCCGCGCAGCGCGGCGGCGCGGGTCGTCGCGTCGGCGATGCCGGCGCGCAGCCGGTCGATCCGGGTCGTCAGCTCGCGCTCGGTCGCCGCCAGGCGCAGCGCGCTGGCCTCGGCCGCGGCGCGCTTCTCGCCGACCTGCGCGGCGCGGATCCGCGCCTCGGTCAGCTCGCTCGCCAGCTCGTCGACGCGATCGCGCCCGCCGGTGACGCCGTCGATCTGCCCCAGCTGCTCCTTCTCGAACCGGTCGGCGCGGTCGGCCGCGTCGAGCTGCCGCGCGGCGAGCGCGGCCTCCTCGGCGTCGAGGCCCGAGCTGCGCTCGTCGAGCTCGCGCTGCTCGCCGCCGAGCTGGTTGAGCCGGTCGCGCAGCCGGTCGAGCTCGTGGCGCATCCGCGCCGCGTCCTTCTCGTGGCCCATGATCGCCAGGTCACCCTGGTGGGCCTGGGTGCGCAGGCCCTCGAGCGCCATCCCGACCTGCTTGAGCTCGGTCTTGGCCGCGACCAGGCGCGCCGTCGCGTCGGCCAGATCGACGTCGAGCCCGGCGACGATCTCCTCGAGGTCCCGGATCTCGCGCTTCTGCGCCAGCACGCCGGCGCCCTGGGCGTCGCGCGAGCCGCCGGCGACCACGCCGCGCCCGTCGACGATGTCGCCGTCGAGCGTGACCAGCGTCTCCTTGGCGCCCGCGCCGTGCAGCGCGACCGCGCGATCGAGCGTGTCGACGACGATCGTGTCGCCGAACAGCCGCGGCGCGAGCGCCTTGTACTCGTCGGACAGCGCGACCAGGTCGCTCATCCGACCGAGCACGCCCTCCCCGGTCGTCGCGGCGCCGGCGCCGATCGCGATCGACGCCGCGACGATCGACGTGCGGTCCTCGATCTCGATCCCGCCGCCGCCGACCGCGTCCGCCGACCACCCGCCGTCCCACCCGCCCGGGGCGGCCGCGGCGTCGTGCCCGGCGTCGGGCCCGGCGTCGGGCACGTCGGTGCGCGCCTGGACCGCCGGCGCGACGCCGCCCAGCGGCACGAACGCGCTGCGCCCGGCGCTGGTGCGCTTGAGGTAGCCGATCGCCTCGACGCCGACCGCGGCGTCCTCGACCAGCACGCCGCCGAGCCGGTCGCCGAGCGCCGCCTCGACCGCGATCTCGAGCTGCTCCGGCGCGCGGACGACGTCCGCGACCAGGCCGCGGACGCCGAGGTCCTGGCCGCCCTGCATCACGGCGCGCGTGCCGCGGGCGAAGCCCTCGTAGCGCTCCTGGATCTCGATCAGCGACTGCAGGCGCGACCGCCGGCGGTGCGCCTCGGTGCGCAGCGTCTCGACCTCGGCCTCGCCGCGGGTCACGTCCTCGGTCAAGAGCGCGCGCCGGCTCTCGAAGTGGTCCTTCTGGCTGCCGAGATCGAGCCGGGTCTGCTTGAGCTCGGCGAGCGCGCCGTCGACCCGCCGCGACTCGCGCTCGAGCTCGCGCAGCCGCTCGTGCGCCGCCTCGGTCTCCTCGCGCACCCGCGCGATCCGCCGCTGCGCCTCCTCGCGCCGCCGCACCAGCGCGTCGCGCTGGGCGTCGCACTTGGCGATGTCGGCGCGCGCCGCGGCGAGCTGGCCGCGCGCCTCGTCCAGCCGCGACTGGGCGTTGGCGAGCATCTGCCGCGCCTCCGCCAGCGCGACCTCGCGCACCTGGACCTCGCCGTCGCCGTGCGACACCTCGGCCTCGAGCCCGGCGAGCGCCTCGGCCTGGGCGACGTGCTGGGCCGCGGCGTCGTCGCGCCGCGCGACCAGATCCGCGATCTCGGCCTCCTCGCGCGCGACCCGCTGCTCGAGCTCGTCGGCCTCGCGGTTCTGGAACCCGATCTTGCTCTCGGCGAGGCGGATCCGGTTGTCGAGCTCGTAGAGCTGCTCCTGCAACCCGGCGAGCCGGCGCTCCTCGATCGCCAGCTCGGCGCGGCCGGCGACGACCTGGGCGTCGCGCGCGTCGAACGCCGCGCGCACGTCGACGTGCTCGACGCTCGCCACCGCGAGCCGGCCGCCGACCAGGCTGTCCTCGGCGCGCAGCTCGAGGAACCGGTGGGTGGCCTTCCACAGCTCGATGTCGCGCATCTCCGCCTTGTACTTGCGGTAGCGCTCGGCCTTCTGCGCCTGGCGGCGCAGCGTGCCCATCCGCTTGTCGAGCTCGGTGACGATGTCCGAGACGCGCAGCAGGTTCTGGCGGGTCTGGTCGAGCTTCTTCTCCGCCGCCCGCTTCTTCGACTTGAACTTGGTGATGCCCGCGGCCTCCTCGATGATCGCGCGGCGGTCCTGCGGCCGCGACGACACGATCTGGCCGATCCGGCCCTGCTCGATGATCGAGTACGCCTTGGTGCCGACGCCGGTGCCGAGGAAGAAGTCGGTGATGTCGCGCAGCCGGCACGGCGTCTTGTTGATGAAGTACTGCGAGGTGCCGTCGCGGTAGAGCCGGCGGGTGATCGTCACCTCGGTGTAGCCGGCGAAGTCGAGCTCCGGCGGCTTGTCGGCGAGGAACTCGCGCACCTCGTCCGCCACCGACGGCTCGGTCGCGGCGGTCGCGTCTGGCGCGCCCGGCGCGACGTCCCCGGCGGGCGCGTCGCCGCCAGCCGCCGCGGCCTCGGCCGCCGGCGCCTCGCCGTCCGCCGCCGCGGCGCCGTCGGCCGCCTCCGCCGCGTCGACCGGCTCCGCCGGCTCGCCCGGCTCGCCCGGCACGCCGATCTGGCCGATCTCGTTGAGCGCCTGCTCGGCCGCGGCCTCGTCGGAGTGCAGCGCCAGCTCCAGCGTCTCGGCCGAGAAACCGACGTCGTCGAACGTCAGCGACACCTCGGCCATCGGGGCCGGGCCGCGCGACTCCGAGCCGGCGAAGATCACGTCCTCCATCGCCTTGCCGCGCAGGTGCTTGGCCGACTGCTCGCCCATGCACCAGCGGATCGCGTCGACGATGTTCGACTTGCCGCAGCCGTTGGGCCCCACGACCGACGTCACCGCCGAGTCGATGTGGATGACGGAGCGATCGCAGAACGACTTGAACCCGATGATCTCGACCCGCTTGATGCGCATGGGCGCGAGCAGGGTCGATCCCCCCTCTGACATCGAGACGATCTCCGCTCCCGTAGCCGTCCCGTGGACTTGCGCCAAACCGCCGATCCGTGCCCGCCCGCGGCGTCCACCGCCGCCCGCGTGCTATCACACGGCCATGCGCCGGCCGCCGTACGCGCCCCGGGTGATGGCCCTCGCCCTCGCCGTGGCCGCGGCGTGGCTCGCCCCCGCCGCCCCGGCCGCCGCCGCGCCGACCGTCGCGGTCCGCGCCCGCACCGAGGTCCGGCTCGGCGCGATCCGCAAGGAGGCCGAGGGCCGCTACGTCGTCTCCGGCCAGCTCGTCGACCGCCTCGCCGGCACCGGCCTGGGCGGCGAGACGGTCGAGCTGTCGCTCGGCGGCGCGCGCGCCGTGACCACGACGCGCGCCGACGGCACCTTCGAGGCGCGGCTCGACGTCCCCGGCGGGCCGCAGGACCTCGACGTGCGGTTCGACGGCTCGGACCTGCTCGACCCGGCGGTGGTCGAGCTCGCCGACGTCGACATCGACAAGATGCCGCTGGAGCTGCAGCTCACCACCACCGGCGTCGTCGACGGCGTCCGCGTCGACGTCGTCGCCACGACCACGGGCGACTTCGCCGTCGAGCTGCCGGTGACCCTCACGATCGGCGCGCTCGACGCCGCGGCCGACGAGCTGAGGCCGCTGGCGACGGTCGTCACCGCGCCGGGGCGGGGCTCGATCGTCGTCACCCGCGCGCTCGCCCAGGGCCCGGGACGCCGCCGCGTCCGCGCCACGTTCGGCGGCGACTCGGTCTACGCCCGCGCCACCGCCGACGTCACGGTCGAGCTCGCCGCGTCCACGACGATCACGCTGGCGGTCGCCGCGACCGAGGTCGCCCACGAGGACGACGTCGTCGCCACGGGCAAGGTCACCGACGACGACGGCCGGGGCGTGGGGCGGGTGCCGGTCGCGCTCGTGGTCGAGGGCCGGCGGCTGGCCCAGACGATGACCGGCGCCGACGGTGGCTACCGGCTGCGGTTCGAGGCGGGCGCGGTCGGGACCGGCCGGCGCGCGCTGCAGGCCGTGGTCGAGCCGACCGAGGGCTGGCTGCGCGCCGACCGCTCGGACCTGGTGTTCATCGAGGTCGCGGCGCCCCAGCCGGTCCCCATCGCCTACACGATCGCCGCGTTCGTCGTGACCGCGCTGTGCGCGGTCGGGTTCTTCGCCGCCCGCACCCGGCCGTGGCAGCGCCTGCGGCGCCCCTCGGCCGACGAGCGCCGCGCCGCCGACCCGGCGCGCGAGCCCGACGGCGGCCTGGTCCCGGCGCGGTCGAGCCTGGTGTCGACGCTGCGCCGCCCGGGCGATCACGGCTTCACCGGCGCCGTGCGCGACGCCATCCGCCACCGCCCGCTCGCCGGCGCGCGCCTCACCCTGCGCCGCGGCGACGCCGTGGCGGAGGCGGTCGCCGACGCCGACGGCGCGTTCGCGGTCGAGGGCCTCGCCGCCGGGGAGTGGCGGGCCGAGGCCGCCCTGCCCGGCCACTGCACCGAGCGGTTCGCCGTGACCATCCCGCACCGCGGCGAGCTGCGGGGCGCCCGCGTCGATCTGATGCCGGTGCGCGAGCGGATCTTCTCGATCTACAAGCGCGCCGCCGTGCCGGCGCTGCCCGACCCCGCCCTGTGGGGCGTGTGGTCGCCGCGCCAGGTGTTCGACCACGTCCGCCGCGGCCGCCCGGCCCCCGCCCTGTCCGAGCTCACCGACTACGTCGAGGAGCGCTACTTCTCGCTGCGACTGCCCGACGAGGACGAGCTGCCCGCGGCGGAGCAGCGGGTCGGCGCGGCGCTGCGCGAGCGACCGCCGGTCGCCGTCGCGGTCGGCGCCCCCGGCGGCGCTTCCGCCCGGCCCGGGTCGCCCGGCAGGCGATGACTTCGGGCGCGGCGCCCGACCCCGGGTAGCGCCCGGCGGTGCTATAGAGGCACCGCGATGGTCAGAGAGCTCGTGATCCTCGGCGTGGTCGCCGCCGTGCTGCTGCTCGCCGTGTGGGCGCTGCGCCGCGCCGGCGCCCGGAGCCAAGAAGGCAAGACCGCCGACAGCGCCCAGGACCGCCTGCGCGACGCCGGCGTCGTCGCCGGACCCGATCGGGACGCCCGCCAGGCGCCCACCCGCGAGCGCAAGCGGCGCGAGCGGCCCCGGCCGGCCGGCCACCGCGGCACGCGCAAGGACGAGCTCGACCGCGAGCGCGGCGCCCGGCTGCGCGAGCGCGCGTCGCAGGACGAAGACGAGGACGACGACCGCGCGGCCCACGAAGACCGCGAGGACGAGGCCGAGCACGAGGCGGACGCGGACCGCGCGGCGGGCGAGCCGGCCGTCGACCAGGACGCCAAGGCCGCCTACAAGCAGGGCCTGGCCAAGACCCGCGGCGGGTTCGTCGCCAGGCTCGGCAAGCTGTTCGGCAAGAAGCAGATCGACGGGGACGTCCTGGGCCAGCTCGAGGAGGTCCTGTTCTCCGCCGACATCGGCCCGCGCGCGGCGGACCGCATCTTCCAGTCGGTCAAGAGCAACCTCGGTCGCGACGAGCTGTCCGATGCCCAGAAGATCTGGGCGCGGATCCGCCAGACCTCGGCCACGATCCTCGACGTCGGCGCCCGCCCGCTCGATCTGAGCGCGAAGAAGCCGTTCGTCCTGCTCACCATCGGCGTCAATGGCGTCGGCAAGACCACCACGATCGGAAAGCTCGCCGCCCTGTGGTCCGCCGCGGGGCGCAAGGTGCTGCTCGCCGCGGGCGACACCTTCCGCGCCGCCGCGACCGAGCAGCTCGAGATCTGGGGCCAGCGGTCCGGCTGCCCGGTGGTCAAGGGCAAGCCGGGGGGAGATCCCTCCTCCGTCATCTTCGACGCGATCAAGCGTGGGGTCGACGAGGGCTACGACATCGTCATCTGCGACACCGCCGGCCGCCTCCACACCAAGGTCGAGCTCATGGACGAGCTCAAGAAGGTGCGGCGCGTGTGCGAGAAGGCGATGCCCGGCGCCCCGCACGAGACCTGGATGGTGCTCGACGCGACCACCGGCCAGAACGCGATCCAGCAGGCCAAGACCTTCAAGGAGGCGATGGAGATCACCGGCCTGGTGCTCACCAAGCTCGACGGGTCGGCCAAGGGCGGCGTCATCCTCGGCATCTGCGACGAGCTCAAGGTCCCGGTCCGCTACGTCGGCGTCGGCGAGCAACTCGCGGACCTGCGCGAGTTCGACGCCCAGGCGTTCGTCGCGGCGCTGTACGAGGACGCGGACCACGCCGACGCGGCGTAGCGGCCGCCCGCCAGCCTGGCCCGGGGGTCAGCCCCTCCCGAAAGGCGCCCGCGGACTTGAGGTTCAAAAAATCCGCGTGATATGACCCTTTGGCCCGAATGAAGCCACGATCGGCTGGGCCACCAGCCGGGGGAGAACGCTCCAGGATGCGCCGCACTCCGCAAGCTCTCATCATCGCGCTCGCCGCCGGGGCAGCCTCACTGCTCGGGACGCAGGCGTCCTTCGCCCAAGACGGCGACGACGAGATCGAGGTCGATCCCGAGGAAGGCACGGGCGAAGGCGGCGAGGAGCCCGAGATCGAGATCGAGGAGCCGCCCGAGGGCGACCTCGAGGCCGACACCGCGAGCCTGGAGGCGGAGAGCTCGGCGGCCGACGAGGCCGTCAAGGTCGACGCCAAGGTCGGTGACTACAAGGTCTCGTGGCAGGACATCGTCACGGTCATCCGCAAGCCGTTCCTCAAGATCCGGCGGTGGGATCTGATGCCGATGCTGGCGACGACCATGAACGACAACATGGTCCGCCACGTCTCGGCCGGCGCGCAGCTCAGCTACTACCTCACCGACGTGCTGTCCGTCGGCGTCGAGGGCCAGTACTACAGCAAGAGCTTCCGCGAGCCGTTCGACCTGGTCGCCCGCCAGGCGCGCCGCCTGCCCACGATCAACCAGTACAACTTCTCGGGCGCGCTCAACTTCCACTACGTGCCCGTCTACGGGAAGTTCGCGATCCTCGACAAGAACATCGTCACCTGGGAGACGTACTTCACGGCCGGCCTGGGCATCACCCAGTCCGAGGTCGTCCCGCGCGACCCGCGGTTCCCCGGGTTCACCAACCTCCTGATCACGCCCAACGTCGGCGCGTCGATGCGGTTCTTCCTGTTCAAGTGGATGACGGTCAACGTCGGCATCCGCGACTACCTGTTCGTCGACAAGTTCGAGCCGGTGAACCGCGACGCGATGACCAACGCGACCGCCGAGGACGCGAAGGAGAACGCGGACTCCGCGTTCATCAACAACGTGATGTTCCAGCTCGGCATCAGCTTCTGGTTGCCGCCGACCTTCGAGTACACGACGTTCCGCTGAGCGACGGCCCGACGCAGCCCGACGAAGACCAGGAGACGCCACGATGCACAGCTCCCCGCTCCTTCGCCTCACCCGACTCGGCGGCCTCTCGCTCGCCAGCGCGATCGCCGGAACCATCGCCCTCGCGGCCGCGCCTTCCGACGCGGCCGCCGAGCGGCGGACCAGCGGCCTCGAGGACCAGCCGGCCGTCCGCCACCGCATGCTGCTGGTGGCCAAGCGGTTCGAGCTCACCCCGATGTTCGAGTCGACGATCAACGCCGACTTCCGCCACATCGTCGGCGGCGGGCTCAAGCTCGAGTACCACCTGAGCGACATGCTGTCGTTCGGCGCGGTCGGCGTGTTCTCGACCTCGCTCGACACCGGCCTCGTCGGCAAGATCTCGCCGACGCTCGAGGACTCGGTCGACGACATGACGCGCGAGCCGTCGGACGACGAGTTCCTGCAGCACCTCAACGAGATGCCGCTGCACGGCGCCGCCTACGTCAGCCTCACGCCGTGGTACGGCAAGCTCGCCGCGTTCGGCAAGGCGTTCGTCAACTTCGACTTCTACTTCCAGGCGGGCGTGTCGTTCGCGAGCCTGAAGTCGAACTGCGACAGCTCGATCTGCGACGACGACCACCCGGGCACGGTCGACGACACCGATCCGGACAACCCGATCCAGCCGGACCTCAACCCGAACAACGATCCGCCGCTCAACGACGGCAGCCGCGTCGGGCTCTACCTCGGCGGCGGCATCCACGTGTTCCTCAACGAGTTCCTCGCGCTCGACCTCACGGTCCGCGACTACGCGTTCAGCGACAACCCGTCGGGCGCCGACTTCGACGCGAACCTCTACGTCGACGACAACGACAGCCGCTTCATGCACCACCTGTTCATGGGCGCGGGCCTGTCGATCATGCTGCCGACCAAGGTCAAGCGGACCCCCTGACGGGCCCCCACGGCTCTGGCCCGGCCTTGCCGGGGCTGCAAACGGCGTTGGCACCTGCCAACGCCGTTTTTCGTGACGGCCCCACCCGGGGCCGGCCACTGCCCGGGTAACCCCACAGGATCACGTCCGCGCCCAGGCCAGGCCCACCGGCGCGGGGCTTGCTCCTGGTGAGACCAGCCACCGCCCCGAGATGCAGATGACACGCCCTGCCCCGACCTCCCTCGTCCGCGCCGCCCTGGCGGTGGCCACGCTGGTGCTGCTGGCGTCGGGTTGCATCACGCCCTCGATCCCGATCCCGCCCCCCGACCCGGAGCGGATGGCGTTCCAGGTCGACGCCGACCTCGGGGTCGGGACGTTCGCCTATCCGCCGGACGAGAACTACGCCCAGGCCATCGTCTACGTGTTCAACCGCGATCAGCAGCGCGGGATCATCACCGTGGCCCGCGACGACGGCAGCGTCGGGCCGACCGAGCCGCTGCCGATCGCCAGCGGCGACAACGTCCTGGTCAGCTTCGAGACCGAGGAGCAGGTCGTGTCGACCTGCGTCGTGATCACCGAGGGCGCCCCCTCGGGGATCTGCGACTGACCCGGGCGTCACCCCACGCGGGGCGCCCGGGACGCGCGGGACCTGCCGACGAACGCCGGCTGCTCAATCGATCTGCGCGCGGATGTGCCGCGGCATCGCCGCCAGCTCCGGCGCGAGCACGGCCTCGACCGCGCCGCGGGTGACCGTGACGTCGACCGGGGTCCCGACCCGCGTCGCGCGGACCGACAGGATCAGCTCGTCCGCGGTGCGGATCGGGTCGCCGTGGAACTCGCGGACGACGTCGCCCGGGCGGAAGCCCGCGCGGTCGGCCGGCGAGCCCGGGATCACACGACGGATCCGCGCGCCGTCGCACGAGTCCGCGTCGCACGCGTCGGTGATCTGCACGCCGAGCCAGGTCACGGGCCGCGCGGCGGCCGCCGCGGCGCCGCCGTGGCACCGCGGGCTTCGCATCGACGAGGCGGCGTGCTGCGCGCCCGCGACCATCGACAGCGCGAGCCCACCCGCGAGCCCCGCGAGCGAGCACGTCGCGAGGATCGCGGCGAGGCGCGCGCGGTCAGAGGTGGGCACCAGCGCCTCGCGGCGCAGCGCGGGCAGGTGCCGCACCGTCGGGCCGTCGGCGGCGCGGTCGGTGTTCTGATCGGCGGGGTCTGGGTCGGCTGGCGTCTGCTCGGTCGACATGAATTCCTCGCGGTTCGATCCGTACTCCCAGTATATGAGCCGCGCCGTCGAATCGGGCAAGCACGACGTGCAGTCGACGTCGACTCGCCGCCGCCGGTCACGGTCGGAGCCGTGCCGTGACCCCGCCTACCCCCCGTGGTAGCGTCAGGCCGGCCGCATGAGCACGCGCCGACGCATGTCGCGACGTCGCTGGCTGGTGCTCATCGCGCTGGCCGTCGTGCTCGTCCTGTCGACGGGAGTGGTCGTGCTCCGCGTCAAGTTCCACGGCAAGGGCGCCGGGGACGCGCTCGCGGGGATGTTCAACCGCGACATGCGCGGAAGGATCGAGGTCGACTCGATCGACTGGCCGACCGAGGCGCTCGGCACGGTGGTCACGGGTGGGTGGGTGCCCTTCACGATCCAGGGCGTGCGGATCTGGGACGCCGAGGGCAAGCAGATCGCGAAGCTCGACACGATCCGCGGTGAGCTGGACATCCACGCGCTCCTGTTCGGGCGCCACGACCTGGTGTTCCGCCACGTCGTGTTCCAGGGCGGCTGGGTCGTCGTCGAGGAGATCAACGAGCCCTACCCGCTCCACGACTTCGACCTGAAGATCGTGAGCATCATCGCGGCGTTCTACGCCGAGCGGAAGCCGGGGTACTTCCTCGGGGTGTGGGCGGCGGCGCCGCCGATCTTCGACATCCGCGACTTCCAGATCCGCGACGTCGAGCTCGAGCTGCGGGTCGGGCTCGACAGCGAGCGGCTGACGCCCGAGGGCACGGTCGCGCGGACGCACACGACGGTGATGCACGCCCACCACGTCGACGCCGACGGCTTCCTGTTCATCGATCCGTCCGACCCGCTGGTCCCCAAGTTCTACTTCTCGCTGACGCCGCGCGCGCCGTCGGCCGAGATCAACGTGCTCGACGGCGAGTACCGGTTCGAGCTGGTCGACCTCGAGATCCCCCAGCTGTCCCAGCTGCCTACCGGCTGGCCGCGCGACCCGGTCGCCAACTCGCTGGAGCTGCGGATGACCGCGCGCTCGGTCGAGGGCGCGGAGATCGTCGTCGAGGGCGGCCTGGTCGACTACTGGGACAGCCCCTACGGCGGCAACTACGACCTCACCGCGACGGTGACCGACGCCGGCCCGATGCTGCGCAGCCGGATCATGCCCGAGCTCGGCGGCGAGGACGTGACGCTGGTCGCGCGGGTGACCGGCCCGATCCTCTACCCCAAGGTCTCGGCGACGCTCGAGCGCCTGTACTACGACGCCGAGCTCGCCGAGGGCGAGGAGCCGCTCCGGCTGTTCCTCGACAAGGCCACCGTCGGGTTCGACCTCGCCAGCGAGCAGGGCTACCTCGAGGACACCGTCGCGCGCGCCGAGCAGAAGGGCCCACGCGGCGAGATCCAGCTCTCGGCGAATTTTGGGATCTCGCCGTTCTACGTCGACGCCACGCTCGACATCACCCAGCCGATCGATCTCGCCCCGTGGCTGCCCGAGGTCGCGCGCGACACGCTCGGCAGCCAGATCCGCGGCCACCTCCACGCCCGCGGCGACTCCGACCTGGTCATGGAGATCGACGACCTCGATCTCCACCTCGGCGCGCTCCACATCGACCGCGGCACGATCCTGACCGAGAACGACCTCGACGACATCCGGCTCAACCGCATCGGCGGACGGATGGGCGACACGTCGATCACGATCGACGGCTCGCTCGACACCGCGGACGAGACGCTCGACCTCGAGGTCGACATCGACTCGGCCGACCTCGACCGGTGGCTGCGCCGCGCCGGGATCACGCCGATCGCGCGCCGGGTGAGCGGCCGCGGCGTCACCGCGCAGGGCCCGTACGACGATCCCATCGTCGACGGCTCGGTCCAGCTCGGCGGCGTCCCCGTCGTCGACGACCTCGCGGCGACGTTCACCTACGGCGGCGGCCTGCTGACGCTGCACCGCAGCCGGTCGACCCGCCTCGGCGACATCCGGGCGCGCGGCCGGGTCAGCGTCGCCGGCGCGCCGCGCGCCGAGAAGATCGTCATCACCGGGCGCGGCGTCGACCTGAGCAAGCTCCCCGGCGGCGCCGGGCTGGTCGCGGGCAAGGCCGACGCGGACGTCACGGTGTCGGGGCCGCTCGACCCCGACCGCATCCGGATCGACGGCACGCTGCGCAGCGAGGAGCTGCGCGTGCTCGACCAGCCGGTCGGCAAGGTCCGCGCGTGCCTCGACCACGACCCCGACGATCCGGTGTGCCGAGAGGCCGCCCGGGTCACGCCCGACGAGCGCGCCGCGTGCGTCGGCATGGCGCGGCTCGGCGGGCACTGCCTGATCGCCGGGATCGTGCGCCCCGACGGCGCGACCGCGGCGGTCGTCGCGCGCACCGGCGCCGACGGCGAGCTCGCCGGCCGGCTCGCGCTCGACCAGCTCCCGCTCGACCAGCTCGCGCGCGCCGCCGCCGTCGCCGACGGCACCGCGGGCGGCACCGGCGGGATCCAGCTCGACCTCGCCGGCACGCTCGCCGCGCCGACCGCGTCCGGATCGGTGTCGCTGCTGCGCAGCTGGCTGCTCGGCGCGTACCTCGGCGACGAGCGGCTCGACGTCCGCGTCGCGACCACCGACGACCCCGGCGCGGAGTGCGCCGACGACGCGCCCGCGCCGGCGCGCACCGACACCGGCAAGGTCGCGGTGTGCGGCCAGCTCCTCGACGGGCGGCTCGTCGTCGCCGCGGTGATCGGCACGACCGCGCCGTTCCCGGCGACCGTGCGCGCCGACCTGCGCCGGGTCGAGGTCGACCCGGTGATCGACCTCCAGGAGATGCTCGGCGCGCCCGCCCCGGTGCGCGCCTGGGCGACCGGGACGATCACGGTCGCGACGACGCTGGGCGGCGACGCCCCGGCGATCGACGCCCAGGTCGAGCTGTCGGAGCTCGCGGTCGTGCTCGACCAGGACGACGCCGATGGCCGCCCCGCCCCGCTCGTCGTCCAGGCGGCGTCGCCCTTGTCGGTGCACTGGGACGGCGTGACCGCGACGCTCGGGCGCCCGGTCCGGTTCACCACCCCCGCCGGCGAGCTCGCGATCGACACCGCCCGCGCGACGCCGGACGAGCTCGACGTCCACCTCGTCGGCGAGCTCGACGTCCGCCGGCTCCAGCCGCTGCTGCCCGACTACTTCGACGACGCGTCGGGGACGATCACCGTCGACGCCCGCGTCGCCGGCTCGCCCGCCGCACCCGCGGTCACCGCCAACGCGAGGATCCTGGGGCTGGCGCTCCGCCCCACCCGCCAGGACACGGTCGTCCGGATCGCGGACGCCACGATCGACCTGTCGCCGACCCAGGGCCTGACGTTCAACTCCCTGGTCGTCGAGACCGACGACGCGTCGTCGGGCGAGCGCGCGCGGCTGACGATCCTCGGCGGCCTGGGGATGGACGGGCTGCTCCCGCGGTCGTGGGGCGTGATCGTCCGCGGCGAGCTCGGCGGCAAGATGCTGCTGGCGTTCGCGCCGCAGGCGCTGTCGCAGGCGGCCGGCGTCGCCGAGGTGTCGTTCTCGATCGGCGGCCCGTTCGACGACCCCACGGTCGAGGGCGACATCGCGTTCTCGCCGGAGGCGCCGTTCTCGATCACGCCGCGCGGGCTGCGCCGCGAGATCGTCCTCGACGGCGGGCAGATCGACCTGGTCCCGCCCAAGCCCGACGAGACCGGGTGGATCGCGCCCGACGCCCAGGCGAAGATCGTGATCGACGACCTGTCCGGGTCGATCGACGACGAGGGCCGGCTGTCGGGCGTCACCGGCGAGATCGACCTGCGCGACTGGGCGCCGACCGGCGGCGAGATCACGCTGGCGGCGGACGGCATGCCGTTCCGCATCCCGCGCGAGCTCGATCTCGTGCTGTCGGCGGACCGGCTCAACCTGGTGTGGAGCGAGAGCGGTGGCATGGACGTCAACGGCGAGATCGAGATCGTCCAGGGCCGCTACATCCGCGACTTCACGTTCACGCTCGCCGACATCCTGCCGTCGAGCTCCGGCGGCGCCCCGAGCAAGCCGTTCTGGGAGGAGTACCCGCTGCTCGGCAACGCGCGCCTCGCGCTCGCGATCGACACCCGGTCGTTCCTGGTCGCCAACAACATCGCCAGCATCCAGCTCGCCGGGGCGATGAGGCTGACCGGGACGCCGCGCGACCCGCGGCTCGAGGGCGCGGTGCTGGTCGAGCGCGGCTCGTTCAAGCTGCAGTTCACCCGCGCCAAGTTCACCCGGACGCGCGGCACCGTGTCGTTCTCGCGGTTCGTCCCCGACGCCACGCCGTCGCTCGACCTGATCAGCGAGGCGGACTACCGCGACTCGCAGGGCCAGGATCACCTGATCACGCTGACCCTGCGCGGCCCGCTGTCGCAGCTGCAGTGGGACCTGTCGACGTCGAGCGGCCTCAACAAGGGCCAGACGATCACGCTCTTGCTCGGCGGCCGGGCGCCGAGCGACGCGCAGCGCGCGACGATCGACCCGACCGCGACCGATCCCGACCGGATCGAGACCTCGACCAACCCGACCGACTCGTACACCGACCAGCTCGTCAAGGGCCTCGCCGGCGACTTCGTCTCGCTCCTCGTCGCCGATCCGCTCAAGGACATCTCGCGGCTCGACGTCGCGCGGATCGAGGTGTCGACCGGCTCGATCGGGTTCCACGGCGAGAAGCGGATCGTCGACAACGTCAACGTGATCGGCGACCTCGAGCAGACGGTGCGCGGCCGGACGATCCACGTCCGCGGCGAGGCCCGGTTCGCCGGCGACTACTCGGTGGAGTTCGGCCACCTGCGCAAGGAGTTCGACGATCCCGCCGAGGAGGACGTGCGGGACACCGAGGTGAAGGTGCGGTATCGATGGTTCTTCCCGTGAGCCGCGCCCGCCTCCTCGCCGCCGCATGGGTCGCCTGCGGGGTCGCCGTCGCGGCGCCGCCGGCCGCGCAGCCCGCGCACGCGCAGCCCCGCGACGACGCGCCGGCGCCGGCGCCCGAGCCCGAGCCCGAGCCCGAGCCCGAGCCCGAGCCGACTGGCCCGACCGCGCCCCCGGCGGAGGCCGAGCCGGTCGAGGTCGTCGACGTGTGGACCGAGTGGGAGATCCGGACCGCGCCCGGCGCGCGCCTGCTCGAGAGCGAGGCCACGGTCCGCGCGCTGCTCGAGGCCGACATGAAGACGCGCACGGCGCTGACGCGCGAGACCCGCGACGAGCTGGTCGCGGTGTGCGCGCGCCTCGGCTACCACCTCGTCGCGATCGACGTCGAGCGCCCCGCCGGCGGCGGCGTGCGCGCGGTGCTGACGCTCGAGCCGCGCCTGATCATCCGCTCGGTCGAGGTCGACGTCGACCAGCGCCGGTTCGACACCCAGTACGAGGAGCCGCTGCTGCGGCGGATGCGCCTGCGCCCGGGTGAGGTGCTCGAGGCCACCGCCGGCGGCCGCGCGGTCCAGCTCCGCGACGAGGCCGATCGGCTGCGCGAGTACCTCCAGGACGAGGGCTTCTTCGAGGCCCAGGTCACGGTCGACCTCGAGCGCTCCGAGATCAACGGCGCGAGGATCCGGGTCAAGGCGGTGCTCGGCGACGGCTTCCACGTCGGCGAGATCACGATCGAGAACGAGGACCAGCTCGCGATCTCGCCGTCGGAGATCCGCGCGCTGTTCCGCCACCACCGGTTCAACATCGACGTGCTCGGGCTCCACTGGGTCAAGAAGCGGTTCAGCCGCACCCAGCTCCAGGCCGACGTCGCGGCGCTGACCGCGCTGTACCAGCGCCGCGGCTACCCCGCGGTGCGCGTCCAGACGATCTACGACCCCAGGGACGCGTGGGACCCGGACACCCACACGGTCGACTTCCGCGTCCGGATCGACGAGCGGCGCCGCCTCGACGTCGCCTACGAGGGCAACGACCCGGCGTGGTTCGGGGTCGACACGCTCGACGACCAGCTCACGTTCGACGCCGCGTCCAGCGCCGACGACTTCGAGGTCGAGGCCTCCGCCCAGGCGATCCAGCGTCACTACCAGACCCGCGGCTGGTTCGACGCGGTCGTGACGTGGGAGCGCGAGCGCCTGCGCATCGGCGACGGCGGCCGCGCCCGCCTGATCGACCGCGTCAAGTACCGGATCGACGCCGGCACGCGCCGCGCGCTGCGCGGGGTCGAGATCGTCGGCAACGCCGCGATCGGCGCCGACGAGCTACGGGCGGCGATCACCACCGGCGCGCAGCGCAGCTCGCTCGACCTGCTGTCCAAGCCCACCCGGGTCACCGCGGCGCAGCTCGCCGGCGACGTCGAGCGGCTGCGCTCGTACTACCGAGCGCGCGGCTACCTCGACGTGCAGGTGACGGTCGCGGCGGCGCCCGCCGCGGCCGCGCTCGGCGACGCCGCCGCCACCGCCGCGATGCTCGCCGCCGAGCACGCGCCGACCGATCTGTGGGTGCGGTTCTCGATCGTCGAGGGGCCGCGCTCGGTGCTCGAGCGCGTCGACGTCGAGTTCATCGGCGAGCACCTCGCGACCCACGAGCAGGTGCTGGCCCAGCTCGGGATCGAGGCCGGCGGCCCGTACCTGCAGGGCGACCTCGAGCTCGCCGGCGAGCGGCTCCAGACCGACTGGTTCTGGGGCATCGGCCGGCCCCGCGCCGAGGTCTCGCTCGAGATCACCGAGGGCTCGGACCCGTACCACCTCGTCGCCAAGTACACGATCGAGGAGCACCAGGAGCTGCGGATCGGCAAGGTCGTCGTCCGCGGCAACTTCAACACCGAGCGATGGGTGATCCTCGACGAGCTGCGGTTCGCCGAGGGCGCGCTGCTCACCCGGGACCTCTACACCGACGGCGTGCGCCGGCTGCGCGCGACCGGCCTGTTCGGCGCGATCGAGGTCGACCCGATCAACTTCGAGCAGACCCACGAGCGCACGATCCACGTCCTGGTCAAGGTCGAGGAGCGCGACGACCACCGCAGCTACGTCGACCTCGAGGCCGGCCGGTCGAGCCAGAAGGGCTGGTTCCTCAAGGCGCGCCCGGTGTTCCCCAACCCGCTCGGCAACGGGATCTCCGCCGAGCTCGGCTTCACCCGCAGCGTCGGCTTCCCCGACCTGCTCGAGTCGCGGTTCACCTCGTACGAGGCGATCGGCCGGGCCCCGCGGTGGTGGATGCGGCGCTACCTCAAGTTCCGCGCGGACGCCGAGGCGTCGGCGTTCTGGCGCAAGCAGGACACCGAGCGGTTCGGCTTCCTCACCAGCTGGGGCGGCTCGGTCGGCGTGGCCCGCGCGTGGCAGCGCCCGGCGTCGCCGGGGACCGACGCGCGGTCGATCGCCGCGACCCTGCGCTACGACTTCCGCAAGGTCGATCGCCAGGAGGACGCGGTCCGGATCGCCGGCAACAACGCCACCCAGACGCTGGTCCAGGTCGAGAACCGCACCAGCGCGGTCGGCGTGTTCGTCACGCTCGACCAGCGCGTCGACGCCAAGGGCAACCTCAACCCGCTCGCGCCGGCGCGCGGCCACAAGCTCGAGGTCGGCGCCAGCTACGCCCACCGCTGGCCGATCTTCCAGGACACGTTCGTCAAGCTGCACGGCGCGGCGCAGAAGGTGTGGTCGCTGACCGACCGGCTGCAGCTGCGCGTCGACGGGCGGTACAACCAGGGGATCCCGCTGGGCGGCGCGGTGCTGTTGCCCGAGGTCGAGCGCTACTTCGCCGGCGGCGACGACACCGTGCGCGGCTACGGCGAGGACCGGCTGCTGGTCGAGCGGATCGAGCAGCCGGTGCCGCCGCTGGGCGAGATCACCCAGGTCGAGATCCTGCCGGCGGGCGGCAACATCCGGCTGCTCGCGGGGATCGACGCCCAGGTCCGGCTGTGGAGCATCAAGGGGATCCCGATGGCCTCGGCCCTGTTCGTCGACGCCGGGGCGATCGTCAACACGTTCGACGCCCTCGACGCCGAGGACCTCCGCCCGGCGGCGGGGGTCGCGCTGGTGCGGGCGCTGACCCCGGTCGGCGGGCTGTCGCTGGAGTACGCCGTGCCGCTGCGGCCGCGCGACGAGCGCGAGCAGCTCGGCCGATGGCACTTCTCCGTGGCCCTGCGGTACTGACCCCGGCCCCCTTGACCCCCCCGGCGCCCTCGGACAGTATCCGGTTCCCTTTTCGCCTGACAGGAGCCCTTCCATGGGACGTGGAGACAGCCGCAAGACCCGCAAGACCCGCCAGCGCACCAGCCAGCGCAAGCTCAAGGCCCGCACCAAGCGGAAGATCGCCGCCGCCAAGGCCGCGAAGAAGCCCGCCGCGCCGTCCAAGAAGAAGTGACGGCATGACGCGGTCCGCGCCGCTCGCCGGCGACGCCGGCGACGTGCGGTTCTCGCCGGCGGCGTCACGCTGTGTCATGACGCAGATCGTGATGCCCGAGCACACCAACGGCACCGCCGGGGTGATGTTCGGCGGCGTGATGATGCAGTGGATCGACGTGTGCGCGGGCGTGGCGGCGATGCGCCACGCCGGCGGCTCGGTCGTCACCGCCTCGATCGACCGGCTCGACTTCATCACGCCCGTCCACGTCGGCGAGGTCGTGGTGCTGCAGGCCCAGGTCAACTACGTCAGCCGCACCTCGATGGAGGTCGGCTGCCGGGTCGAGACCGAGGAGATGGCGACGCGCCGCCGCCGCTACACGACGAAGGCCTACCTGACGTTCGTGTCGCTGGGTCCGGACCACGAGCCGCGGCCGGTGCCGGCGCTCGAGCTCGTCACCGACGACGATCGCCGTCGCCACGCCGAGGCGGAGCACCGCCGCGCCGAGCGGCTGCGCGCCGCCGGCCGCGTCCGCGGCGCGACGCCGCAGCCCAAGGACGGTGCGTCGTGATCGTCGACGTCTCCGGCTGGGGCCACCTGCGGCTCACCGGCGCCGACCACGTGAGGTTCCTGCAGTCGACCTGCACGGCCAACGTCGCGGCGCTCGCGCCGGGCGCCCACGCGTGGGGCGCGATCCTCAGCCCCAAGGGGCGGGTGCTCACCGTGCTGCAGGCGGTGCGCGGCGCCGACCACGTGACCGTCCACGTCGAGCCCGGACTGCTCGACAAGACCGCGGCGCTGCTCGAGCGCTACGCGGTGATGGACGAGGTCGAGTTCACCCGCGTCGACGGCCCGGCGTACATGACGTGGCCGGCGCCCGACGCCCCGTCGGCGGCCGCGGCGTGGGACGCGCCGGTGGTCATGGCCGCCCTGCCCGGTCCGGCCGCCGCCGCGGACGACGTCGAGATCGTCCGCGTCGCCGCCGGGCTCGTCCGCTACGGCGTCGACGTCGACGAGGACCACTTCCCGTTCGAGACGCCGCTGGCGCGGTGGCTCGACTACGGCAAGGGCTGCTACATCGGCCAGGAGCCGGTGTTCCGCGTCCACTCGCGCGGCGAGGCGGCGCGCACGCTGCGCGCGCTGCTGGTGGAGGGCGGCGCGCCGGTCGCGGCGGGCGCCGCCGTCGTCCACCCCGATCGCCCGGCCGCCGGGACCGTGACGTCGTCGGTCGTGTCGCCGCGCCACGGGGTGATCGCCCTCGCCTACGTCCACCGCACCGTGTGGGCGCCCGGGGGAGAGGTCACGGTCGACGGTCGGCCGGCGAAGATCCACGAGCTGCCGCTGTAGACTGCCGTCATGCCCCGCCGCCCGCAGCCCTGGCTCGCCGCCCTGTGCGCGGTGGTCGGCGCCGGCTGCGAGGGCTACGGCACGTTCGGAGATCCGTTCCCGATCGGCGTCGACATGACCTCCGGGCCGGTGGTCGCGCGGCTGCGCGACGACGGCGCGACCGAGGTCCGCACCGCGGTGATCGACGTCCTGTCGCCGATCACCGTGCTCGACGCCCCCGACGGGGACATCCGCCGGCGCGGCACGACGCTGACGCTGCTCGGCACCGGCGACGTGCCGCGCGCGCGCCTCGACGTCACCGTCACCGAGCTGCACCCGTGCCCTCAGACCCCGTGCCAGGTCGGCCCCGGCGACGCCCCGCTCGCGATCGACGCGATCGTCGGCGCTGACGCGCTCGCCGCCGGCGCGGCGCGGTTCGACTTCGCCGCGAGCCGGATGTTCCTGTTCCCCGACGTCGCGGGTGGCGACGGCGCGCGCGGCGACGTGTGCGACGCGGTGCTGGCGCGGCCGTACTTCGGCGGCGGGACGCTGTCGATCGGCGGCGCCGAGGTGGAGTTCACCGGGCGCCGGCTGGCGGTGTCGGCGTGCCTGGCGTTCGATCCCGAGACCGATCCCGACGAGGCCTCCGACGCCGGCGCCGACGTGCTGCTCGTCGTGTCGACGGGCATCGGGATGACGCTCCTGTCGGAGTCCGCGTACGCCCGGTGGCAGGCCGCGACCGGGGACACGACGACGCCGACGCAGGCCGGCTCGGTGTGGCTGCCGTCGGGGCCGGTCGAGGGCGTGCGCGCGACCGTCGACCGGATGGCGCTCGTCGGCCGCGACAACACCGCGCGCGGCCCGTGCCGGATCGTCCACGCCCACCACCTGCTGAGCGCCCGCAGCTGCGGCGCCGGCGACGACTGCCCGTGCGACGACGAGGATGCGTCGTTCTGCAGCGTCCCGGGGCTGATCGAGCTGACGCCGGCGGCGCCGATCGACGTGCTCGTCATCCCCGACACCCACCCGCTGCTCCAGGCGCTCCGCGCCGAGCTGCGCCCGGAGGTGGCGGAGGTCGACGGCATCCTCGGCACCGGGGCGCTGCGCGCGACCTCGCTCGACCTCGACACGCCGCACAGCCGCGCCCTGCTCCGCTGCGAGTCGGGGGACGGCTGCGTCGTCCGGCCCGAGATGTCGACCGCGGGTGACCGCGCCGCGGTCGCGCGGTGCCTGGCGCTCGACGTCGTCGACGGCGGCGTGCCCGACGCGGTCCCGTGACGGGCGCCGCGCCGGTGATACGATGGGCCGCCCCGATGGCCTGGGACCCGCTGCTGCTGTCGCTGCGCGTCGCGTCGATCGCGACCGTGTTCGCGATCGTCATCGGCGTCGCGCTCGGCGCGGCGCTGGCGTCGAAGCGGACCCCCGCGCGCGACCTGCTCGACGCCCTGCTGTCGGCGCCGCTGGTGCTGCCGCCGACGGTGCTCGGCTACTACGTCCTGGTCACGCTGGGGCGCAACAGCGCCCTGGGGCGCGCCTGGGAGGACCTCACCGGCAGCCAGATCGTGTTCACCGTCACCGGCGCGGTGGTCGCCGCGACGATCGGCTCGCTGCCGATGGTGGTCAAGGCGGCGCGCGCCGCGCTCGAGGGCGTCGACCCGACGCTGCCGGCGGCGGCGCGCACGCTGGGCGCCGGCCCGGTGCGCGCGTTCTTCACCGTGACCCTGCCGCTGGCCGCGCCCGGCATCGTCGCGGGCGCGATGCTGGCGTTCGCGCGCGCGCTCGGCGACTTCGGCGTGACGCTGATGGTCGCGGGCGACATCCCGGGCGAGACCCAGACCGCGTCGCTCTACATCTACGACCAGATCCAGGCCAACCGCGAGGGCGCCGCGGCGACGATGTCGCTGCTGCTCACGGCCGTCGCGGTCGGGATCCTCTACGGCGTCAACCTGCTGACGCGGAGGCGCGGTGGCTGACGTCCTGAGCGTCCGCGCCCAGGTCCGCCGCGCCGGGCACGGCTCGGCGTTCCAGCTCGACGTCGCGCTCGAGGCGCGGCCGGGGATCACGTGCGTGCTCGGCCCGTCGGGCGCGGGCAAGAGCACGCTGCTCGGCGCGGTCGCAGGGCTGGTCCGTCCGGATGCCGGACGGATCGCGCTGGGCGACCGGGTGTGGTTCGACGCCGCGCGCAAGATCGACGTCTCGACCGACCGCCGGCGTGTCGCGTACGTGTTCCAGAGCCTGGCGCTGTTCCCGCACCTCGACGCGATCGGCAACGTCACCTACGGGATGGACCGGGCGCTGCCGCGGCCGGCGCGGCGCGACGCCGCCGAGGCGCTGCTCCACAAGCTCGGCGTCGGCCACCTCGCCCGCCGCCGCCCGCGCACGTTCTCCGGCGGCGAGGCCCAGCGCGTCGCGCTCGCGCGCGCGCTGGCGATGAAGCCGGCGGTGATCCTGCTCGACGAGCCGTTCAGCGCGCTCGACCGCGAGCTGCGGGTGTCGCTCGTGATGCTGGTGCGCGAGCTGGTCGACGAGACCGCGGTCCCGCTGCTGCACGTGACCCACTCGCACGGCGAGGCGCGCGCCCTCGCCGACCGGGTGATCCGGATCGAGCACGGGCGCGTCGTCGCGGACGGCACGCCGGCCGAGGTGCTCGGCGCTCCGGGCAGCCGCGCGCCGCGCGGCGACGAGGAGGCCGAGGAGGACGAGGACGGCCAGCCGGTGCGCCCCGCGGCGGACCTCCCCGACCTCGACGGCACGCCGATGCCGGAGCTGCTGCGGCGGAGATAGTCGCGCGCTCGTGCTCTCGGCGAACCGCCGCTCGCCCCGAGCGCTTCACCGACGTCGTCGGAGAGCGCCGTCGGACGAACGGCCCCGTTCCGCTCACCCTGAGCAGCGCCGAGCGACAGCGAGGCGCGTGTCGACTATGTAGTGGTGGTCGCGTCAAGCACAGACCTCCCCCATCCGGCGTCGCCGGTTGTCCCGAATCATCGGAATGGGCTCCACGGACGCAGGACCAGATCAAGAGCTGCC
>WYBA01000056.1 GCA_011526095.1 Myxococcales bacterium
CCGGTCGCGCCGCCGCCGGTCACGTCATCGCCGGCCGTGCCGCCGCCGACCGGCGTCGTCCACGCGCCCGCCGCCGGTGTCGATGGTGGCCCGGCGGTGACCGCGGCGGCCGAGCGCGTCGCCGCCGACGCCGGCCCGGTGCGCGCGCCGGCGCCGCTGCACGCGCTGTGGCCGCTGCCGGCGCACGCGCGGGCCACGCGGCCCGAGGCGCTGCACATGCTCGAGCGCTACCGGCAGCTCGTCGCGACCATGGCCGGGGTGGCGATCGCGCGCGGCTGGGACAGCGGCAGCATCGCGTTCGTCGACGAGTCGCGGCCGCCGTTCGAGCGCGAGGTCGCGGCGCTGGTGCTCGGGGCCAGCGGGTTGTCCCCGGAGCGCCTGCGGGCGGCGGAGGCCGCGGTCGACGACGCGCGCGAGGCGCTGCGCCGGGCCGAGGCGGAGCTGCGCGGGCGCGTGCCGCCACTGGCGGCGCTCGCGAGCGAGTTCGGGCTGTCGCCGCTGTCGCAGCGGCTGCTGCTGCTGGTCGCGGCGCCGAGCCTGTGGGGCGAGCTCGCGCGGCTCTACGGGATCCTCGCCAACGACGAGCACCGGCCGCTGTGCGACGAGCTGCTGCTCGCGCAGCTGTCCCAGGGGACGGCCGACCGTAACAGCGTGGCGCGCGCGCTCGATCGCGATCAGCCGCTGATCCGCCACGGCCTGGTCCGCGCGGCGGCCGACCGCGCGCGGCCGTTCGCGGCGCTGTCGGTGGATCCGCTCGTGCTCAAGCTGCTGCGGGGCGATCCGCTGGACGCGGACCTCGACGAGGGTACGCGGCTGGTCCCGCCGACGCGCACCCTGGCGCAGCTGCGCGCGCCGCGCGCCGAGCTCCAGCGGGTCGTCGCGGCGCTCGCGGTCGAGCACGCGCCGCCGGCGAGGCTCGTCGTGCGAGGCCGGATCGGCGCCGGGCGGCGCACGGTCGCGGCGACCCTGGCGCAGCTCGCCGGTCGCGCGCTCGGCGTCGTCGACGCCGGCCGCCTGCTGCGCGAGAAGCGGCTCGATCTGCTCCCGATCCTGCTCCGCCGCTGCGCGCTGCGCGGGTGGCTGCCGATGATCGAGGGGCTGGAGTCGATCGCCTCGGACGATCTCGCGACGCGCGAGCTGGTGCGGGACGTGGTCCGCGAGCACCCGGGGCCGCTCGCGCTGCGGCTGCCGCACGACGCGGTGCCGTCGATCGATCCCGGGTTCGCGCTGCTCGACCTGCCGCCGCTGACCGTCACCGAGCGCGTCGCGGCGTGGCAGGAGGCGCTCGCCGCGCACGGCCTGGCGGTCGGCAACATCGACGAGCTCGCGGCGCGGTTCGCGATCGGGCCGGGCGTGATCGAGCGCGTGGTCGCGAAGGTCGCGCCGTCGCGCACGGGGGCGGCCGAGGCGCCCGCGGAGATCGCCGACGGGGCGCTCGACGCCGAGGTGCGGCAGCACCTGGCGTCGCGGCTGGGGCAGGTGGCGACGCGGGTGACGCGCCTGGCGAACTGGTCGCAGGTGATCCTGCCCGCCGACATCCTCGACAGCGTGCTGGAGCTGATCGCGCGGATCCGGCACCGCCGGACGGTCTACGACACGTGGGGCTACGATCGCGTGATGGCGACGTCACGCGGGGTGACGGCGCTGTTCCAGGGTGGTCCGGGCACCGGCAAGACGATGGTGGCGAGCGCGATCGCCAACGAGCTCGAGCTCGATCTGTACCGGATCGACCTGTCGCGCGTGATGTCGAAGTGGATCGGCGAGACCGAGCAGAACCTGGCCAAGGTGTTCGACGCGGCGGAGGAGGGGCAGGCGATCATCCTGTTCGACGAGGCCGACTCGCTGTTCGCCAAGCGGACCGAGGTCCGGACCTCGGTCGATCGCTACGCCAACCTCGAGGTCAACTACCTGCTGCAGCGGCTCGATAGCTTCGAGGGGATCGCGATCCTCACGACCAACTTCGGCACCTCGATCGACGCCGCGTTCAAGCGCCGGCTGTCGTTCCGGCTGACGTTCCCGTTCCCCGACGACGAGACCCGCGAGCTGCTGTGGAAGGCGCACCTGCCGGAGCAGCTACCGCGCAGCGGCGAGTTCGACCTCGCGGATCTGGCGCGGCGCTACCGGATGTCCGGCGGCTACATCCGCAACGCGGCGCTTCGCGCGGCGTTCCTGGCCGCCGAGGAGGGCGTGGTCTTGACCCAGGATCACCTCGAGCGCGCGATCCGCGCCGAGTTCCGCGAGATCGGCAAGCTCGCCGAGACCGGCGTGCTCGAGTAGGGCGACGGGGTCGCGGTCAGGGCACGAGTCCTCCGACCGACGCGTCGTGATCGCGTCGGAGGACTTCTTTGCGGGGTGGGGCCCGACGAGCTCTGCTCGTCGGGCGGGGCGGCGAGCCCCGTGTGATCGAGGCGACGTGCCGTGCCGGAGCAGCATGCGACGGTCACGGCACGAGGTCGACGATGCGGGCGAGGGCGTCGGCCGGGGCGAGCCCGCGCGCCGCGTCGGCGACGTCCAGCGCGCGCGCACGCGCGACCGCGGCGCCCAGGCGCTCGTCGCCGGGCGTCGCGGCGTCGCGCGGCACCTGGACGACGGCGCCGGCGCGGAGCCACGGCAGCGCGGCGAGCGCGTCGTCGACCGACGCGGGGACGAGCACCACGGGCGCGCCTGCGGCGAGCGCGGGCGCGATCCGCGCCGCGCGCGTGGTCACGACGCAGCACGCGCCGCGCGGGAG
>WYBA01000436.1 GCA_011526095.1 Myxococcales bacterium
GGGCTTACCACGGGCCGGGGCGGAGACGGAGACGGAGACGGAGACGGAGACGGAGACGGAGACGGAGACGGAGACGGAGGCGGAGGCGGAGGCGGAGGCGGAGGCGGAGGCGGAGGCGGAGGCGGAGGCCGCGACCGGGCGTGATGACACGCCCGACGCGAACGCGACCGCCGCGGGGCTCACCCCGCGGCGCGGCGGCCGCGCGGCGGCGAGGTCGAGGCGCGCGACACCAGCGGCACGAGCGCCGTGCCGAGGTCGTCGACCTCGAGCAGGAACGCGAGCGCGTCGTCGGGCGAGGCCGAGGCCTCGCCGACCAGCACCTCGGACGCGCCCGCGGCGTCGAGCATCAGCTCGGCGCCGACGAGGCGCTGGACCGCCTCGCGATCGACGTAGACGACCCCGCCGCCGCGCTCGGCGAGCGCGGCCGCGACCTCGTGCGAGCGCTTGGCGCCGTCGCCGAGCGGCGCGTCGGCCTCGCGCAGCAGCACGGCGAGGTCCGCCTGCCCCGCGACGACGTGCTCGCGCAGCCGCTCGAGCGCCTTGTACGCCGCGCTGCCGGACTCGGAGTGGACGTCGAACGCGAGCCGCTGGACCCCGCCCGGGCCGTCGAGCGTGACCACCACCGGCGGCCGCGGCCCCTTGTCCGGCTTGGGCGGCGCGATCACCCCGGCGACGACCACGCCGCCGATCTTGCGCGACAGCCGCTGCGCCCCGCGCAGCACGTCGACGATCGCGTCGCGCAGCAGCTCCTGGCGGAAGCTCGGGCTCTGCAGGTCGCGGCGCTCGACGACGGTCCGGACGTACTTGTCGCGCGCCGCGCGCAGCGCGACGTCGGGCGGCGACGGCGGCGGCCCGGCCGGCGCGACCGCCGCCGTGGCCGGCGCACCGACGGCCTGGGCGACGACCGCGCCGGCCCGCCGCATCGCCCCGAGCCGCTCGTCGCACTCGAGCAGCACCTGGCGGATCGTCGGGCGGCTGCGCGTGCACAGCTCGGTCAGCATCGCCGCGCCGAACGGGTACGTCGGCTCGGGCGGCGTCACCCCGGCCGCCTCCCACACCGGCGCGAGCCGGCGCGCCACCACGGCGATCGCCTCGGCGGCGGTCGGCCGCGACAGCGGCGGCAGGATCTTCACGCGATCGACCGCCGCGGCCGGCACGTCGCGCCGCAGCTCGCTCCACTGCTGCGTCTGGCACATCAGCACGATGCACACCGGCGCCTGCTGGTACAGCTCCATCAGCGCGGTGAACAGCTTCGCCACGCCGGCGGCGCCGAGCAGGCCCGAGGTCGACTCGATCTGGTCCAGGCACAGCACCAGCGGCCGCGTCGTGCACTGGGCGAGGCCGCGCAGCACCTCGAACGCCGCCTGCTCGCCGTCGACGCCGCGGCCGACGCCCAGCCGCGTCAGATCGTCGTCGGCGAGCTCGGCGCCGCGCAGCCAGTCGATGATCGCCGGCTCGGCGTCGCGATCGGTGATCCGGCACAGCACGCGGCCGAGCTCGGCGTAGAGGCCGTGCAGCGGCGCGAGGTGCCGCCCGCGCTGGTAGAGCAACGCGCCGAGCCCGGGGTCCTGCTGCGCCAGCGTGCGGAACGCGCCGACGTAGGCGTCGCCGCCGAGCAGCGCGTCGTCGACGCGGTCGGCGATGTCGTCGTCGTCGTGGGCGCGCGCGTCGTCACGCACCGCGGTCGCGATCCGGCGCACGGTGTCCCAGCACAGCCGCTGCAGGTGCCCGGCGACCGCCAGGCCCTGGACGACGTAGCGCAGCACGTGGGCGAACGGCGCGCCCGCGTCCTTGAGCGGCGGGACGTCGACGCAGGTGTACGCGCCCTCGGCGGCGTGGCGGAGCTGGGCCAAGAGGTGGGTCTTGCCCTGCCCAGGATCGCCCGCGACCAGCACCATCTGGGCGCGGCGCTCGGCGCCGACCACCGCGATCGCCTCGCGCAGCGCGGCGCGGACAGCGCCGTGGATGTGGGCGACGTCCGGCGGCAGCGGGCGATCGGGGTCGAGCCGCACGACCGGGTCCGAGAACGGGCTCGGCGCGGCGAGCAGCGCGGCGTCGATGGCGGCCAGGTCGGGATCGGGCACGAGCTCGGGCATCGGCTCACCTCCGCGAGACGTAGTAGAGCAGCCCGCGCCCCGGGCGTTCGATCCCGGCGGCGCGGTCGGCGAGCTGGGTCGGGGACTGGGCGATCGACAGGTCGACCGCCCACTCGCGCTCGAGCTCCTCGAGCGCGTGGTCGACGACGGCGCGGTCGGCGACGCCGCGCGCGCGCAGCGCGTCGCGCACGGCCGGGATCGGGACGACGCCGCCGAGGCGCTCGCGGACGTCGAGGTCGACGACGGCGCCGAGGACCGCGGTCTTGACCTCGGCGAGCGTCGGAGACGGAGACGGAGACGGAGACAGAGACGGAGACGGAGTCGGAGTCGGAGACGGAGTCGGAGTCGTCCTTCGACTCGGCTCTCGCTCGCGCTCGAGCCGGCTCAGGATGAGCGGGTCCGACGGCGTCGCGGACGCCTGCGCCTCGAGCTTCGCCACGCGCGCCTCGAGCGCGGCGAGGGCGGCGAGCGCCGCCTCGAGCTGCGCCGCGGCCGACGGCTTGCGGGCGGCCGCCTTGCGCGCCTTGGGCGGCGGCGCCGCGGCAGCCACGGCCGCGCGGTGCGCGACCCCGGCCTCGGTGAGCTGCACCAGCACGGCGCGGCCCTCCTTGCGCGAGGTCAGCCAGCCCGCCTCGGTCAGCGCCGGCACGTGCGCGGCCAGGCCGCGCACCTTGCCCGCGGCGATCTCGACGCCGGGCTCGAGCTTGCCCAGCCAGCTTTCGACAGCGGCCCCCATCTGCGCCGCAGCGTAGCGCAGCGCACCGACGCGGGGGCGACGGAACGTCGGCGCGAGCCTACCGGGATCGCGCCAGCCGGCGCCGCTGTCCCCGCCGCCACCGCCGCCGCGCGCCCCCGAACGCCCCACCCTGGTAGGTGGCCTGAGGCAGCGCGAGCTTCGGCGCCGCCAGCTCGATCGCGCGCGCGCTCGGCTCGACGCCGAGGTCGCCCAGGATCTCCATCGCGACGAGCAGCCCGGTCTCGGCGCCGCCCTCCATGTAGCCCTGGAAGTCGAGCGAGGTGTGCTCGCCACAGAAGTGGAGGTTGCCGACGCGCGTGCCCTCGGTGCTCCAGAACTCCCACTGGGTCGGGCGGTAGCAGGCGTAGCTGCCGAGGGTGAACGGGTGGGTCGGCCAGTGCTGGCGCACCGCCGAGTCGGCGCGGTAGGCCGCCGTGCTGCCGGCCCACACCTGCTCGAGCCAGGCCAGCGACTCGGTCGCGCGCTGCTCGGCCGTGCCCTCGCCGACCGCGACGCCGCGGTCGCCGCCGTTGTAGACGGTGAGGATGCCGCTCGCGCCGGCCTGGCCACGCGAGGTGTCCCACGTCGACTGCAGCGCGCCGACGTCGGTGAACAGGCTGCCCGAGGCGCCGCCCGGATCCGCCCACGGCCGCGACGTGAACCCCAGCATCAGCTTGCTGTTGGTGCCGTAGCCGAGCTCGTCGATCGCGCGGCGCTTCTCGGTCGGCAGCTGGGCGTCGGCGAGGTCGACGTCGCGCAGCCGCGTGAACGGCAGCGCGAACACGACGTGATCCGCCTCGACGTCGAGGTCGCCGTCGGCGGTCTCGAACGTGAGCGCGTAGCTGCCGTCGGCGTTGACCGCGACGCGGGTGAGCGCGTGCTCGAGCCGGATCCGATCGTCGCCGAGCTGCTCGGCGAGCCCGGCCGGGACGCGATCGTTGCCCTCGTGGATGTGGAACACCTCGTCGGAGTCGCCGAAGATCCGGAACGGATCGGGCGTCTCGTAGTCGATGAGGTAGAGCATGTTGAACACCGACTGCTCGTCGGCCTCGAGCCCGTACTCGATGTTGTAGGCGACCTCGAGGATCCGCCGGATCAGCGACGTCGACGCCAGGCCGGCCTCGTCCTCGAGCCACGCGGGGATCGACATCGCGTCGACGCGCTCGAACTCGGCGTCGTCGGCCTCGGCCGTGGTCACGGTCGTCGCCATCGTCGCCGCGAGCGGAGTGAACGCCGCGACGAGCTCCTCGTCGGCGATCACGCCGCCGTCGAAGTGGAACGTGTCGGCGCGCAGGCCGGCGGTCGCCTCGGGCAGGTTGTCGAGCGTGAGGCCGAGATCCTCGGCGAGGCCGCGGATCACCGAGTGGCCGGTGTCGATCAGCTCGCCGCCAAGCTCGCAGATCTGATCGTCCGGGAACAGGTCGCGGCCCGAGAACATCCGCCCGCCGGTGCGGCCCGACGCCTCGTAGACCGTCACGTCGATCCCCGCCTCGGCGAGGCGCACCGCGCAGTGCAGCCCGGCGACGCCGCCGCCGATCACCGCGACCCGCGCGCCCGACACCGCGGTGTTGTCGCCGCAGCCGACGCCCGCGAGCGGCAACAGCGCCGCCGCGCCCGCGGTGGTGCCGAGGAACTGGCGGCGGGTCGGGCCCGCGGCGGCCGCGCGCGCGCGGCGGGCGGCGAGCACCTCGGCCGGCGAGCGCCCGGTGCGCTGGGCGGCGGCGGAGGCGGCGAGCAGACGACGCAGGTGAGCGAACAGTCCGGTGCGGGCCATGGCCCGCGATCATACTCGACGTCCGCCGCGGCGAGCCCCGTGGGGTCAATCGTCGATCATGCGGCCGACGCCGAGCTGCACGACCACGCCGCCGAGATCGTCGCCCGTGCCCGGGACGATCGCGCCGAGGTACCCGACGGAGGCGCGGTAGAACCACCGCCGGCTCGCCTTGCCCATCACGCCGGCCTCGACGCTGACGCCGAGCGTGGTGCCGCGCGCGGTCATCGCGTCCGGCCCCGGCAGGTGGGTGGTGACGTGGAGCAGGTCGAGGCCGACGCCGGCGTACGGCGCGACGCGGCCGGCGTCCTCGGGCTTCATCGCGAGGTGGAAGCGCACGTCGAGCACGTCGCGCCGCTCGTCGGCGCCCTGGCGCCCGAACGCGGCGAACGCCGAGAAGCCACCGGTCATCATCTCGTCGTCGTCGAAGAACCGCAGCTCGGCCCCGACGCCGTCGGCGCCGGCGTGCGTGCCCTCCTGCGGCAGGATCGAGGTGAGGTGGACCGCGAGCACGGTCTCCTCGGAGTCGGCGCGCGCGGTCGCGGGCGCGAGCGCGGCGGCGGCGAGCGCGTTGGCGGTGACGAGGTGGCGCATGATCGAGTCCCTCACTTGCCCACCACGACGCCGAGCGCGACGTCCGCGGTGTAGAGGCCGGCGCCGGCGCCGAGGAACCCGGCCTGCGCCCGCCAGTAGAGCTTGTCGGACAGAAAGCCGTGCAGGCCGAGCGCGGCCGACGGCCCGAGCGCGAGCCCCCAGCTCGCCTCGTCCATGGTCTTGGCGTCGCCGTCGCCAGCGACTTCGATCCGGCTGGCGCCGGCGCACAGGCCGATCGCCGCGAACGGCACGAGGACCCGGCGCCCCAGCTTCGGCGAGCCGATGATCCGGAACGACAGGTCGTAGACCGCCCCGCCCTGCCCGCGCACCATCACCGCCGACAGGTCCACGCCCGTCGGGAAGTCGCCGTCGCGCTGGACGAAGCCCATCGACAGCGCGCCGCCGCCGCCGAACGACTCGACGCCGGCGGGCTGCGACAGCCAGCCGTGGACCGCGCTCGCGACGAGCAGCGCCGACTCGCGCGGGTAGTCGTCGCGGATCGGCGTGGTGGGCAGCGCGTAGTGCGACTGATCGTAGGTCGGATCGTACGGCGGCTCGTATGGCTCGACGTCCGGCGGCGGCGGGGTCGGCTGGGGCTCGGTCGCCACCACCAGCGGCGCGGGCGCCTCGGGCGGGATCTCGACCTCCTGGAGCTCCCGCTGGGGCTTGGCCGCGGCCGTGCCGGCGAAGAAGAGGATCAGGCCGGAGGCGGCCGCGCTGCACGCTCGTCTCATGGCTGGCATCCCTCCACGCACGACACCGCGGGGCGGTCTGTCGTTGCGCGCTGGCAGGTCGTTCATCGCGAGGTCAACGCGCGCGGGCTGTCCGGCTTACGGCTGGCGTCCGGGCCAGCCTGTCGCTGGCGCAGACACTCCCGCGGGCGACGCGCTCTCGCGATCTCGCGCGGTTGCGCGTGGCACCGGGGTTGCGATGGCGCCCGCCCATGCTGCGCGCGTCCTGCCTGCTCCTGGCCCTGACCACCCTGGCCTGCGTCGCTCCCGACGCCCCGGGCCCCGACGATCTGCCCGAGGGCGAGGACGGCACCGGCTCGCTCGACGAGACCGTCGTCGACGACACCAAGGCCGACTCGACCGCGGAGCTGCGCGCGCGGATCGACGGCCTGACGGTGTGGTTCGACCCGGCGATGGTCGCCGCCGACGGCGGCTACGTGCTGCACGGCCGCGCCAGCCGCAACCTCGACGGCGCGTTCTCGTGGGTGCCGGACGACGCGTTCGCGACCACGACGGTCACCGGCAAGCGCACGTTCGAGGTCCGGTTCGCGCCGGGCTACGAGCTCAACACGCTCGCGTCGGGGCTGCCGATCTTCGTCGACCTCGACCCGACCACGGGCGAGGGCGCGACCGCGGCGGTGTGGGTCGCGCCGCGCCTGACCGCGATCACCGGCTCGTCCCGGATCTACCTGCACACCGCGATCGATCCGGTGTGGGTCGCCTACGAGCTGGTCTACCGCGGCCGCGCCACGCTCGCCTCGGGCTGGGGCGAGCTGTCGACGTGGACCGAGGCCGGCCCGGCGCCGCAGGCGGTCGCGCTCGGCGGCCGCGCCTGGCGGTTCGACGCCGGCTACGACGCGCTCGCCGGCGCGCTCGCCGGCGGGCTGCGCGCCCAGGCGCACCGGGACGGCGTCGTCGCCGAGAAGTCGGCGTCGGTCGCGCTGCGCGTGACGCGCCTGGGGCTGACCCGCGACGGCGCGGCCGAGGTGTGGGCGCGGACGTGCGACGCCGACGTCGCCGCGTGCCTCGCCGCGCTGCCGCCCGGCACCGTCGACACCGCGAGCTGCGGCCGCTACCGCGAGGTCCAGGCGTGCGGCGGCCTCGACCTGCCCGAGGCGCCGTCGCCGCTGACCGTCGCCGACGATCTGCGCGCGCACCTCGTCGGCTGGTACGCCGACCACGGCGCCGACGTCGCCGCCAGCGGCGGCAACTCGCTCGCCGACGCCCAGGCCGCGGTCGATCCCACCGCGTTCGAGCGCGTCACGCTCGCCGAGGAGGATCCGGAGGCGCACGACCAGGCGACGACCTGGGTCTACCGCCACCCGGACGTCGTGTTCCCCGGATCGGACATCGTGTGGTTCGTCGCCTACGACAAGGCGACGGGCGCGCTGGTGCGCGTCTACGACTTCAATTAGGCGCCGGCTCCGGGCGGGGTCCTCCGCCGGCTCCGGCTCCGTCGACGGGCCAAGGAGCTGCTGCCACGCAGCCCGAGCGCGAGCGGTCGGGAGAGCGCGAACGCGCGCGGCTGCCACGCGCTCGGGTGGGGCCCGCGGGTTCGGCGCGGTCGAGCCTGCCTTGTGTCGGGGACCTGGTGCCTGGAAGAGCGGTCTGCTCCGGTGTGGCTGCCTGCCGCGCGAAGCCCGCGCCTTTCCACCCGCGGACCCCACCCTGCGCGCGGGCGCGCCGCGCGCTGACGAGCCACGATCCGCCTCCGTCTCCGTCTCCGTCTCCGTCTCCGCCTCCGCCTCCGTCTCCGTCTCCGTCTCCGTCTCCGCCTCCGTCTCCGTCTCCGCCTCCGTCTCCCCCGCTCATCCTGAGCAGGGCCGAGCGCGAGCGAGGCCCGTGTCGAAGGATGTCTCCGGGCTCACCGGTTGACGACGACGAGCATCGCGGTCTCGAACACGCCCTCGGCCCAGCGGCGCTTGTAGTCCATCTCCTGGCCGAGGTCGTAGCGGCGCACGCCCTCCGCCGCGAGCGCCTCGATCTGCGACAGCTGCATCAGGCCGCCGAGCGAGTAGCGCTCGTAGTCGGCGTCGAAGCTGAACTGCAGGCCGCGGTACTCGCCGTCGAACACCGCGCCGAGGCAGTAGGCGACGTCGCGATCGGCGTGGCGCGCGAACACGGTGCGCTGGCGGCCGCGCGCGCACAGCCGCGGCAGCATCAGCGCGTAGAACCGGTTCATCGGCCCCTGGTCGATGCCGACGCCCTCCTGCCCCTTCCAGCTCCGCGCCTCGATCGCCAGGATCCGCCGGTACAGCGCCGCGGCGTCGCCGTCGGGGCCGACGTGGACGTGCTCGAACGTGATGCCGTCGGCCGCCGCGTCGCGCGCCGCCGCCCGCATCGCCTTGCGCAGGTTGCGCGAGCGCCGCGCCAGGTAGCCGTCGAGCCCGCCGTCGAGGCTGGCGACGTGGCGCACCGTGCTCTGCCCGAACCGCCGCTCGAGCCGCGCCGGCAGCGCGCGCAGCAGCGCCGGCAGCATCGGCCCGTCGGGCGCGAGCCCCGGCAGCAGCAGCACGTTCCAGTCGCGGCGCTCGGCGAACGTCGTCGCGACCTCGGCGGCGAGCGCCGGCGCGTCGGCGCCGATCAGCGGGCACGCCATGCCCCACGCCAGCTCGAGCGGCTCGACGTACGCCACGCCCGAGGCGTGGCTGCCGCGCATGCACACCAGCCACCCCGCCTCGCCGCGGTGGATCCACGATCGCCGCGCCGGCATCAGCGCGCGCGCCGCGGGGATCACCCACGCCGACGACGAGCAGAACCGATCGATCGCCGGCGCGCCCAGCACGTCGCGGTCCAGCTCGTCGCTGTGCGCCTCGAGCTGGTCGAGGGACATCGCGCGCATCGACGCGCCATCCTAGCAAACCCGCCGCCGCCCCACCGCCGGTGACCGCGGTCACGCGCCATCGCGCGCACCGACGCGCCCGATCGCCTATGATCCGGGCATGCGCACCTCCCGGGGACTCGCGTTCGTGGCCGCCCTCGCGCTCGTCAGCGGCTGCCTCGCCAACACGCACAAGATCAGCAAGGGCGAGCTGCAGCGCCTCGCGAACACGCCGCCGGAGCGCCGCGGTGACTCGGTGCGCACGCTGCAGGAGCTCGGCTCGGGCAGCCAGCCGCCGCCCGCCGGCCACGTCGACTCCGGCACCAACGTCTACGTCGGCGTCGTCGTGTTCGACGGCGGCCGGCCGTCGTCAGGCCACGCCGGCCACGGCACCCACGACAGCGGCGGCGGCGGCGGCGGCAAGCTGCCCGGCGGCACCGCGGCGTCGAAGTCCGACAACGCCGCCGCGTGGTTCGTGCTCGCCGGCCTGGTCGCGATCACCGCCGCGTTCACCGAGGGCGCGCGGTACGACGGCTGGGTGCGGATGCACCCGATGCACCCGGTGCACCTGTGGGGTCCGGGCGGCTACACCGTGCTGCCGCTGGCGCACATCGACGCTGCGACCGCGGCGTGGGCCGACGAGGCGGTCGTGCGCGAGAGCGAGGGGCCGTGGCAGCCGCTGGGCCGCGCGCCGTTCAACCGCCGCGGCTTCGCGTTCAACTGGCTGATGGGCAGCGCCACGATCCCGAGCTTCGACTCCGCCACCGCGACCGGCTTCGGCGGCCACGTCAGCTTCGGCTACTACTGGACCCACCAGACGGGGCTGCTGCTCGACTGGGGCCTGGCGATGCGCGACAACGTGCTCGACCAGCGCATCTACGACTCGCGGTGGAGCCTCGAGCTCGACTACCTGCCGCTCGACGCGGGCCCGTTCCACGGCGGCGTGTTCGGCGCGCTCGGCGTCGGCACGCGCTACGAGGACGGCTACATGGGCGGCAAGGACGACTACATGCTGCTGCACGGCGGCGCGATGGCGCAGCTGTCGCTGACCACGCGGCTGGCGCTGACCGCGCGGTTCGGGCTCCGGCAAGACGCGCGCGCCGAGGACAACAAGCTGATCAGCGAGGCCACGTTCGGCCTGTCGATCTATTAGATGTGGGGGAGCCGGGACGGCTCCCCCACGCCCCCATCCGGGATCCGGACCGTTCGGCCTGTCGATCTGATTGAGCGAATCCCAACAACGCACGCTCGGCCTGCTCCTGGGCGCGTACCTGTTCGTCCTGTGGGGCGAGCTGCTGCTCTGGAGCACGGAGGACTGGCAGGTCCATCCGTCCGACGTACTGCTCGCGGCCGCCCTCGGACTCGCCGGGCCGACCCTGTGGCGCGCGCGCTGTCGGGCCCGGGACCCGATCATCCTGCTTGCCTTCGCGCTCGCCGCAAGCCTCGTGGCCAGCACGCTCGCAGCCGGCGACGGGCTGCCGATCAACATCGCGGGCCGGCTCGGAATCCAGCTCGCGCTCGTCGTGCTGGGGGCCTCCATCGCAGGCGACGACGCGCCCGCGGCACGACCGATCGTTGCCCGCGCCGCGATCGCCGTGGCGATCGCTTCGTCGGCCGTGACCCTCGGCGGCGGCGTGCTCGGGGTCACCGGCGCGCTCGAACCACTCGAGCGCTGGATCGGGCGACCCGCGTTCGTCGATCGGACCGGGCACCCCCTGTTCGGCGACTGGCCGCGGTTCGTCGGCGGCTTCTCCTACTCGGCTGAGATCTGTGGACTCTGGGCATGCGTGGCCGCCGCGACGCTTCGCGCGGCCCGACGTCCGGTGTGGTGGCTAGCGGTCGCCGCAGCGATTGGCACCCTGGCCATCGGCGGCGCCGCGATCGTCGGCGTCCTTGCCATGGCCGCACCACGCCGACTGCGTGTCGCCGCGCTCGCAATCGCCGCGCTCGCCATTCTGGCGATACAGGTCCCGGTGCATCACACCGGGACGTTCGCCGAGTGCGCGACCTGGCCCAATCACCGTGCGTCGCGCGGCGACACGTGCATGACCCGCTACGCCCTCGCGAAGGTCCACGCGGTCGAGTTGTTCCGCGAGCACCCCGTCCTTGGCTCCGGCGCGTCCGGATTCCGCCGCCACGCAGGCGACGCGACAAACCCCTACTACACGCCTCATGGGGCCTGGCACGGCGTCGCTGCCGAGCAGGGCGTGGTTGGGCTCGCGCTCGCGCTGGCGCTCGCGCTCGTGCTCGCGCGTTCGATGCGAGCGGCACCGCCATCTGTCGCCGGCACGGCGGTCGCCGCGGCCCTCGTGTCGCTGCTTGCCGCATCGCTCGACCTCGATGTCCACAAGCAGCGAGTCATCTGGATGGCGATAGGCGTCACCGCGGGACTCTGCCGCCCGGCTCGCGCAAGCCACGTCTTCCACCGCGCTGAATGAACGCCAGGTCTACCTCTGGTGCTTCGCCTTCCACTCGTCGTAGGGCATGCCGTAGATCGTCTCGCGCGCCTCGCCGTCGGTCAGCTCGACGCCGCGCTCGGCCGCGGCGGCGCGGTACCACTTGGCGAGGCAGTTGCGGCAGAAGCCGGCGAGGTTCATGACGTCGATGTTCTGGACGTCGGTGCGCTGCCGGAAGTGCTCGACCAGCCTGCGGAACGCCGCCGCCTCCAGCTCGGTCCGGGTCGCGTCGTCGAGGACTTTGCGCTCGTCTGCCATGGGCTCGTTGTACCCCGGGCGTGCTATGCAGTCCGCTCGATGGACGCCGCGCCTGCCGGGAACGTCTCGGTCCTGACCTCGGGACCCACCACCTTCCATGTGATCGGCACCGCGCACGTGTCCGAGCGCAGCGTCGCGGAGGTGCGGGAGGTCATCCACCGCGTCCGCCCCGAGGTCGTGTGCGTCGAGCTGTGCAAGGGCCGCTACGACGCGCTGACCCAGGACAAGTCGTTCCGCGACCTCGACGTGTTCAAGGTCGTGCGCGAGGGCAAGACGCTGTACCTGCTCGCGCACCTCGCGCTCGCCAGCTACCAGCGCCGCATGGGCGCCGCCCTCGGCGTCAAGCCGGGCGCGGAGCTGCTCGCCGCGGTCGAGGCCGCGCGCGAGGTCGGCGCGCGGGTCGAGCTCGTCGATCGCGACATCCACGTCACGCTCAAGCGGACGTGGGCCAACCTCGGCCTGTGGAAGCGCTCGACGCTGCTCGCCTCGCTGATGGTCGGCGGCGACGACGACGGCAAGGGCAAGGAGATCAGCGCGGCGGAGATCGAGCGGCTCAAGGAGCACCGCGCGCTGTCGGAGATGCTGGCCGAGCTGTCGGCGGCGCTGCCGGAGATCAAGGAGCCGCTGATCGACGAGCGCGATCAGTACCTGATGTCGGGCACCGAGGCCGCGGCCCAGGGCGCCAAGGACGTCGTCGCGGTCGTCGGCGCCGCCCACGTCACCGGGATGAAGGAGTGGTTCGGCAAGCCGGTCGATCGCGACCGGATCAGCAAGCCGCCCGCGCCGTCGCTCTTGTGGACGGTCCTCAAGTGGCTGGTGCCGATCCTGCTGATCGCCGGCCTGGTGTGGGGCTCGTTCCACACCGACACGTCCCTGACCTCCATGCTCCTCACCTGGGCGCTGCCCACGTCGATCTGCGCCGCGGCCACGACCGCGCTCGGCGGCGCACACGTGCTCACGATCCTCGCGGCGTTCGTCGTCGCGCCGATCGCCGCGCTCCACCCGCTGATCGGCACCGGCATGGTCACCGGCGTGGTCGAGGCCTGGCTGCGACGACCGACCGTCAAGGACTGCGAGGCGCTCGCCGACGACATCCAGTCGCTGCGCGGGTTCTGGCGCAACCCGGTCACCCGGATCCTGATGATCGCGACCCTCTCCGGCATCGGCACCATCATCGGGATGTGGCTCGGCGTCTACTGGGTCGTGGACATGGTGTGACGTTCCGGAGACGCTGACCCGCGCGTCAAATCACCACTTTGCGGGGTGGTCCGACCGGTGTACGGTCCTCACCCTATGATGAAGCGACGTGATGCGCTCAAGCGCATGGGCGCCCTCGCGGGGATGGGCGCGATGGGCAAGTTCCTCTCGGCGTGCGGCACCGAGCCGGGCGACGACGGCCCCGTCGGCATCACCACCCTGGTCGTGCTGATGATGGAGAACCGCACGTACGACCACCTGCTCGGCGCGCGGTCGCTGCTCGAGGGCAAGCCCGGCGACGGCCTGGTCTCGACGATGACCAACCTCGACCGGCTGGGCAACCCGGTCGGCCTGTGGACGCCGCCGCTGACCGACGCGCAGTGCGTGATCGATCCACCGCATGGCTGGGACGCGTCGCGCGCGCAGTTCAACGGCGGCGCGCTCGACGGGTTCGTCACCGTCCACCAGGCCGCGCACGACTCGGACACCGACATCGGCCCGATGCAGTACCTCACGCGCGACCACGTGCCCGCGACGTGGTCGCTGGCCGACCACTACGTGTCCTGCGACCGGTACTTCGCCTCGGTGATGGGCCCGACGTGGCCCAACCGCATGTACTGGCACTCCGGCTCGTCGAACGGGATCATGAGCAACGACCTGCCGACGAACGGGTTCGACTGGCGGTCGATCTACCACTCGCTCGTCGAGCACGGCGTCGAGTACGCCTACTACTATGGCGACGTCCCGGTGGTCGCGGTGCTCGAGGACATCGAGGGGCATCCGGACCGGATCTTCCGCATGGAGGACTTCTACGCCCACGCCCGCGCGGGCACGCTGCCGCCGGTCGTCCACATCGACCCGTCGTTCTCGCTCAACGACGACCACCCGCCGCACCACCCGATCCTCGGCCAGCAGCTGATCGCGAGCATCTACACCGCGCTGGCCACGTCGCCGCAGTGGAAGAACTGCATGTTCGTCGTCACCTACGACGAGCACGGAGGGTTCTTCGACCACGTCGCGCCGGGCACGGTGTTCGACGACTTCGCGTCTTCGGGGTTCGACCAGCTCGGGTTCCGCGTCCCGACGATCGTCGCCGGGCCGTACGTCAAGCAGGGCGAGGTCATCTCCACCCAGTACGAGCACTGCTCGGTGCTGCGCCACATCGACAACATGTTCGGGATGGAGTCGAACTTCCGCCGGATCACCGAGTCGAACGACCTCACCGACTGCATCGACATGGAGCGCCTCGCCGCGGGCGACTGGCGCGAGCCGGTGCAGATCGACGCGGTCGAGGTCGACGAGTCGCAGATCACCGACGCCTGCAGCTACTCGGAGCGCGACAGCCACCCGATGCTGGACCTCGCCGACCAGCGGCCGGACCTGATCAAGCCGTGGGACCGGCGCAAGCACGTCCGCGACTACGCCTACTTCATCGGCGACTACCTCGAGAAGCACAACGCCGGACGGATCCGGCGCGGCCGCTAGACCCGGGCCGACCGGGCCGTCGGGGCCACCGGGCGCCGGCGCGCGTCGTGCACAGGTGCCGGCTTGGCACCGGCCCGGTTCGGTGCCACACTGCCCTCACCTTTTTCCCCCACGCCTGCGAGGAAGCCCATGCTCAAGAAGATCACCACCGCCCTCGTCGCCTTCGGCGCCATCGCCATCGCCACCCCGGCCGTGATGGCCTGCCCGCACGGCGACAAGGAGAAGACCGAGGACGCCGCCCCCAAGACGGCCGACAAGGACAAGTCCAAGACGTCGCCCAAGAAGGACACGTCGAAGGACGAGAAGAAGGACGAGGGCGCGAAGTCGGGCGACAAGGCCTGATCGAGCCTGGCGTCTGACACGAGGGCCCGCCCACCGGCGGGCCCTTGGTGCTTTCGGCGCCGCCTCCGGTCCCGACCCAGGTCAGGCCCGTTTGACCGGGATCTTCGCCATGGCCCGCTCGGCCATCGCGGTGATCGTCAGCGACGGGTTCACCCCCGGGTTCGCCGACACCGCGGCGCCGTCGACGACGTACAGGCCGGGGTAGCCGAACACCTGGTGGTCGGCGTCGATCACGCCGTCGCCGGCCGACCTGCCCATGCACGCGCCGCCCAGGATGTGCGCGGTCGACGGCACGCCGAGCATCGTCTCGGTGAGCAGCGTCATCGCCACGCCATCGGTCTTGGCGGCGAACCGGTTGGCGAGGTCGGTCGCCTCCTCCATGAACGCGCTCGGCGCCGGCGAGCCGTCCGGGAGCTGGGTCGTGAGCCCCAGCCGGAACCCGGTCCACGGGCTGCGCCCGCGCCGCAGCGTCAGCGTGCTCTCGAGCGTGCGCATGTACAGCAGCACCTGGCTCCTGGCCGCGAAGTCGCGCACGGTCAGCGCCCGGGCCCACTTCACCGGCTCCTTCGCGAACCCGCGCATCGTGCCGATCATCCGCGCGAGCGCGGTGGGGCCCGGCGAGTGCGGCAGCGACAGCGCGCGGAAGAACCCCGAGCCCGAGCCGTACCGCACCGGCTCGACGTGGCTGTGCTCGTCGGTGTGGAGGATCGACGTGATCGCCACGCCCTTGGACAGATCCTCCTCCTTCGGGGCGATGATGCCGATCACCGCCTCGTTGTTGGTGCGGATCGACTCGCCCAGCCGCGGCGACAGCGCCGGCAGCCCGGCGCGGTCGGCCTGCATGTCGAGCAGCAGCGGGATCGTGCCGAGCACGCCGCCGGCGAGCACGACCCGGTCGGCGGTGAACGCCAGCCTGGGGCCGCGCCCCAGGCTCGGCCGGGTCTCGACCGCGTAGCCGCCGCTGGCGCGGGCGCGCACCGCGGTGACCTCGGTCTCGGGCCGCACCGTCGCGCCCAGCCCCTCCGCCAGGTAGAGGTAGTTGCGATCGAGCGTGTTCTTGGCGCCGACGCGGCACCCGGTCATGCACGCGCCGCAGAACGTGCAGCCGACGCGCTCGGGGCCAGCGCCGCCGAAGTACGGGTCCGGCACGCGCTCGCCCGCCTTGCCGAAGAACACGCCGACCTCGGTCGGCTTGTGCTCCGACGCGCACCCGAGATCGCGCGCGATCTCCGCCAGCACCTTGTCGCCGCGCGTCCACGTCGGGTTCTTCGCCGCGCCGAGCATCCGCTTCGCCGTCGCGTAGTGCGGCGCGAGCTCCTGGCCCCAGTCGGCGAGGTGCGCCCACGACGGCGCGCGGAAGAAGTTGTCGGTCGGCGTCGGCAGCGTGTTGGCGTAGGTCAGCGAGCCGCCGCCGACCCCGACGCCGTGGAGGATCGTCACGTGCTCGAAGAACGACATCTGGAAGAACCCGCGCAGCCCCGCCGACGGCATCCACATCCACCGCCGCAGGTCCCAGTTCGTCTTCGGGAAGTCCTCGGGGGCGAACCGCCGGCCCTTCTCCAGGACCAGCACGCGGTACCCCTTCTCCGCCAGGCGCAGCGCCGAGACGCTGCCGCCGAACCCCGACCCGACGATGATCCAGTCGTAGTGCTCGAGCATCGGCGGGACTGTACCGCCGCGGCGCGGGCTGCACACGCCTAGACGAGGATGTCGAGCAACTGGACGCGCGTCAGGTAGCCCTCGAACACCGTGGCGTACTCGTCGATCAGGAGATCCAGCTCGAGCGTGACCCGGCGGTCCGCCGAGCGGATGACCTTGCCGGACAGCGGGATCTCGACGCCAGCGAGGTCTGCCACGCCCGACACCCAGGCGCCGACGTCGGGCGCCCGCTCGTTCGGCCAGGTCAGCGAGACGTGGGTGCGCGACCACTCCAGCACCGGGGCGACGCCGGCGTCGACCCGCAGCGACGACGCCAGCGCCGGCGGGGGCTCGATCCGGTAGTTGACGCGGCGGTTGTGGACGATCAGGTCGCTCAGCGCGTCGTGGATCGGCGCGGACAGCGGCGTGTCGGGCGCGTCGAGCACCAGCTCGCGCAGGCGCTTGAGCTCCTTCTGCGTCCGCACCAGGTTGCCGCGCATGTCCTCGAGCCGGCGCTGGTCGCGCTGGATCTTGTCCGCGACGACCTCGAGCAGGTTGACCAGGAACCGCACCCCGAGCTCCTGGTTGAGCCCGAAGTACTCCTGGACCTTCTTCGACTCGAGCAGCCACAGCGCGGTGCCCTCGCCCACCGTCGCCTTGCAGTTGCGGCCCAGCCCGGCGAGCCCGCCGAGCTCGCCGATCAGCGCGGGCGGGCGCAGCACGTAGACGTCGTCGCCCGGGCGATCGAGCGTGACCTCGCCCGCGGTGAGCAGGAAGAACCCGCGCGCGGGCTCGTCGACCTCGAACACGATGCCGCCCGGCGGCAGGTGCACGGGCTTGAACAGCGCCGCGATCTCGTCGAGCTCCTCGTCGGCGAAGCCGCGGAACAGCGGGATGGTTCGCAGATCGTCGATGCGCGGCCCCGTCATGGCGGCGACCATAGCGTGTATCGTCGGCGCATGGGCGCCTGCCGGGGCATCGTGATCGGCCTGACCACGTCGCTCGCGCTCGCCGCGTGCGACCGCGGCGACGAGCCCGCGCGTGGGCGCGCGCGCGACGCGGTCGCCGTGGCCACGCCGCGCGACGCGGCGCCCCCGGCCGCGCCGGCGCACTGGACCGCGCCGGACCTCGCCACCGCGATCAAGAAGCTCGTCGGGCCCGACGTCCGCGTCGTGGCGTTCGGCGAGCTGCACGCGCGCACCGACCGCGCCCCGGGCGCGCGCTCGGCGCTGGCGCGGTTCGACGAGGCGGTGCTGCCCGCGCTCGCCGATCGGCTGAGCGACCTCGTCGTCGAGACCTGGGTGCTCGACCCCAGGTGCGGCAAGCAGGCCGAGGCCACGACCGCGCAGGTCGAGACCGCGATGCAGCGCCCGCCCGCCACCAAGGGCGAGCTGGCGACGATGGTCGCGCACGCCCGCGCCGCGAAGGTCCAGCCGCACGCGATGCGGCTGAGCTGCGACGACTGGGCGAAGGTCGCGCCGCCGCGCGACGCGGGGCCGCCGGGGCCTGGCGACGTCGACTACGAGGTGCTGCTCACGATGATCACGCGCGAGCTGGGGCGGATCGCCGGCGAGGCGGTGGCGCACCGCGACGCCGAGCGCGACCCGCGCACCCTGGTGGCGATCTACGGCGGCGCGATGCACAACGACCTGGTGCCGAAGGATGGCCTGGCGGACTGGAGCTTCGCCGCCGCGGTCGACCAGGCGACCGGCGGCCGCTACCTCGAGATCGACCTCTACGTGCCCGAGTTCGCGGAGGTCGACGCGTTCACCGCCGGCGAGCCGTGGCTGCCCCTGCTCGCCGAGGCCCGGCCCGACCAGATCGTGGTGATCGAGCGGGCCCCGCGGTCCTACATCGTCGTGTTACCTCGCGGCCCGTCGTGACGTCGAAGCCAGCGTGTCGATCGTCGGCCACGGCCTGACCCTCGCCGCGCTGGCGACGGCCGTCGCGGGCGCGCTGATGCTCGGGCTGTGGCTGCGCGCCGTCCGCACCGCGAACGCGGCGATCGTCGACGTCGGCTGGGCGCTGAGCTTCACCCTCGTGATCGTCGCGTTCGCCGCGGCGGCGCGCACGCCGGCCACGACCTGGGCGCCGCTCGCGCTCGGCGTGGTGGCGTGGAGCCTGCGCCTGGGGCTGCACCTCGCCCGCCGCGTCCTGGGCAAGCCCGAGGAGGGTCGCTACCGCGAGCTGCGTCGGCGGTGGAGCCCGCGCGCCGACCGCGCGTTCTTCGTGTTCTTCCAGGCGCAGGCGCTGCTCGTCGGCGTGCTGTCGCTGGCGATCGTGTGGCCGTTCGTGACCGCGCCGCACGCCGGCGCCGCGGCGGACGCCGCGCGGCTCGCCGGGCTGGGGCTGATCGCGCTCGGCGTCGCGGGCGAGGCGCTCGCCGACGCCCAGCTCGCGGCGTTCCTGCGCGATCCGGCGCACCGCGGCCGCGTCTGCGACGTCGGGCTGTGGGGCTGGTCGCGCCACCCCAACTACTTCTTCGAGATCGTCGTCTGGGTCGGCTTCGCCGTCCACGCCGCCGCCTACCCGTGGGGCTGGATCGCGGCGCTCGGCCCGGTCGTGATCGCCTCGAGCATCCTGCTCGTCACCGGCATCCCGGCGACCGAGGCGCAGTCGCTGCGCAGCAAGGGCGACGCCTACCGCGCCTACCAGGCGCGGACGAGCGCGCTCGTCCCCTGGCCCCCGTCACCCCCGAGGAGCGGATCATGAACCTGGGCGCGCGCGCGATCGAGGTCGCCGTCGACAGCGGAAAGGCGCCGGAGTGGGCGATGCGCGCCGCGATCCGCGCGGTGTGCGCGGTGCGGCTGCGCGAGCTGGCGCGCGGCGCGCGCTACGAGCCGGGCGACGCGGTCGCGATCGCGACGGCCGAGGCCAACGCCCAGCACTACGAGGTCCCGACCGGGTTCTACCAGCGCGTGCTCGGGCCGCGGCTCAAGTACTCGTCGGCGTGGTGGCCGCCGGGCGTGACGACCCTGGCGCAGGCCGAGGCCGCGATGCTCGGCCTCTACGCCGAGCGCGCCGGCCTGGCCGACGGCCAGCGGGTGCTCGACCTCGGCTCGGGCTGGGGCAGCTTCTCGCTGTGGGCCGCGGCGCGCTACCCCGGCTCGTCGTTCACCGCCGTGTCGAACTCGCGGACCCAGCGCGCGTTCGTCGCGGCCGAGGCGTCGCGCCGCGGCCTGCCCAACCTCGAGGTCCGGACCGCGGACATCCGCGGGCTGGACTTCGCGCCGGCCTCGTTCGACCGCGTCGTGTCGATCGAGATGCTCGAGCACGTCCGCGACCACGGCGCCGTGCTCGGCCGCGTCGCGCGGTGGCTCGCGCCCGGCGGCGCCGCGTTCGTCCACGTGTTCGCCCACCACCGCCACGCCTACACGTTCGAGGACCGGGGCGCGTCCGACTGGATGGCCCGCGAGTTCTTCACCGGCGGCGTCATGCCCTCGCCCACCCTGCTGCCCGGCGCCACCCCGGCGCTGGCGGCCGAGCGGACCTGGTGGGTGGGCGGCGAGCACTACGCCCGCACCGCCGAGGCGTGGCACGACAACCTGATGGCGCACCGCGCCGAGCTGGTCGAGATCCTCGGCGGCGGACGTGACGGCGCCCGGCGCGTCGCCCGCTGGCGCGTGTTCTTCCTCGCCTGCGCCGAGCTGTTCGGCTACCGCGGCGGCCGCGAGTGGGGCGTCGTCCACCACCGCTTCGTGCCGGCCTGAACGTTCTGCGTCACAGCCGGATCGGGCTGGCACTACCTGCGTGGAGGCCCGAACCCCATGACCGACAAGCTCCACCGCGCCGACCACGAGCTGGACACACCCTACGAGCCCGCGGGGCTCCCCGGCACTCCTGGCAAGGTCCCCATGACCGCGCGGCTCCCCGCCCGGTCGACGACCCACATCGTGTTCCGCGTCGAGAGCGCGGAGGCCGCGCGCGAGCTCGCCGGGGCGTTCGGCCCGCGCGACGCCAACGGCGTGGCCGCGGGCGCCGACGACGCGGTGTCGCGCGCCGCGACCTCGTCCGGTGCGCCGCTGCCCGACGGCCTGCGGACGCAGTTCGAGTCGTCGCTCGGCGCCGACCTGTCCAGCGTCCGCGTCCACACCGGCGACGAGTCGGCCCAGGCGGCGAAGGCCGTGGGCGCGCGCGCGTACACCACCGGCCAGGACATCCACTTCGGCGCCGGCCACTACAACCCGTCGAGCGCGTTCGGGGTCCACCTGCTCGCGCACGAGGTCGCACACACGGTGCAACAGGCCGGCGCCGCGCCGACGATGCAGCACAAGCTCGAGGTGTCCACCCCTGGCGACGCCGCCGAGGTCGAGGCCGACCGCGCGGCGGACGCGATGGTCGCCGGCGCGCGCGTCGCCGTATCACAGGCCTCGGGCGGCGCCGCCCGGCAGGTCCTGCAACGGGACAGCGATGGCGCGGGTGGCGCGGGCGGAGGGAGCGCCTATGACGACGGAGGCGGAGGCGCGCGTGGCGCGGGCGGCGGCACCGACGGTGGCGCCGAGTACGTCGAGCCTGGGCCGGCGCCTCAACCGGAGGCTCCCGCCGGTAGCATGACCATCCCACCGCCAGCGCCAGTCAACTGGGGTGCGGCCCCGCCGATCGGTGCGACGCCGAGCGCGAAGTGGGGCGGCGCCCCCGCGTACAAGGAGGAGTACTCCGCCCCGGGCAACCTCGACACGTACCGGGCCGCCTTCGACTCGAGCTGGGCCTCGGCGACCGCCTCGTTCAACCGCGTCTACCAGATGCACGAGGTGATCCGCGGCACGGAGAAGGAGGTGGCGCCGATCCTCCGCATCGAGGCGAGCGCGCGCGTCGGGACGGAGAGCGACGCCGCGGGCAGCGCGAACGCGACCGACGCGTTCAAGGGCGACAAGCTCGCCGATCAGAACGGCAAGATCGACTCGGCCAAGGTCAAGAACAAGGACGCGATCACCGAGCTGCGCGACAAGCTCCAGGCCGACGCCAACGAGGTGAAGAAGAAGGGGATGGCGATCGCCGACACCGGCGACAACTGCACCAAGGCCAACAACGCGCTCTCGACCGCGCAGAACAGCCTGAAGATCACGGTCGCGGACGCGGACATCGAGAAGCTCGAGCTGGACAAGGGCCAGGTCGAGCGCGATCTCGAGCAGACCAAGGCCGACATCGCCGCGGTCGCCGAGAGCATGAAGGCCGTCAGCTCGGTCGTGAAGTGCTTCACCGACCCCGACCCGACCAACCTCGTCGGCAACATCTTCGACGCGGTCGACGCCGGCATCGGCGCGGGCGCGGCGATCACGGAGTCGGGCGCGATCTCGGAGGCCAACGCGAAGCTCAAGGCCATCGACTCGAAGATCGGGAAGCTCCAGGCAACGAAGAAGACGCTGAGCGTGACCAACGCGGCGCTCGCGATCGACACGGCGAAGGCCGACGTCCGCATCGCGACGCGCGCCGTGGCCGCCGCGGTGCTCGACTACCAGACCGCGGTCAAGACGCTCAACGCGAACTACAAGAAGCTCGCCGAGGAGATGCGCAAGGCGGGCGAGGCCTCGGGCATGAAGCCCAAGGACGCGAAGATGCTCGCCGCAGCGGTCGAGGCGATCCCGAAGATCAAGCGGATCATCGAGTTCTGCACCGGCCTCAAGGGCAACATCCCCACGCCGCCGTACAACAACGCGTCGGGGATCGGGTGCGCGATGGCGACCAACTGCGGCGAGTTCCAGACCAATCTCGGCATCATCAAGGGCACGGGCGACCACATCGAAGGGATCCAGAAGACCTGGGAGGGGCGCCTCGCGTCCGTCGAGGCGGCAATCACGAGCGCGACCGCCAGCCCCGGCGGCAGCGACTGGTGACGCCGCGACCGCGCTACACCTCGTACTCCTCCATCGGCGGGCAGCTGCACACCAGGTTGCGGTCGCCGTAGGCGTTGTCGACGCGGGCGACCGGCGGCCAGAACTTGTGCTGGCGGGTCCACGGCGCCGGGAACGCGGCCTCCTGGCGCGAGTACGGGCGATCCCAGGCGTCGCCGGTGACGAGCTCGGCGGTGTGCGGCGCGTGCTTGAGGACGTTGTTGGCGCGGTCGGCGCGGCCCTCCTCGATCGCGCGGATCTCGCCGCGGATCGCGATCAGCGCGTCGCACAGCCGGTCGAGCTCGGCCTTCGACTCGCTCTCGGTCGGCTCGATCATCAGCGTGCCCGGCACCGGGAACGACATCGTCGGGGCGTGGAAGCCGTAGTCCATCAGCCGCTTGGCGATGTCCTCGGCCTCGATCCCCGCCGACCTCTTCACCGGGCGGCAGTCGATGATCAGCTCGTGGGCGACGCGGCCGTTGGCGCCGGTGTAGAGCACCGGGAAGTGGGCGTGCAGCCGCGACGCGATGTAGTTCGCGCCGAGGATCGCCACCTGGGTCGCGCGCTTGAGGCCCTCGCCGCCCATCATCGCGATGTACGCGAACGAGATCGGCAGGATGCTCGCCGAGCCCCACGGCGCGGCCGAGACCGGGCCGACCGCCTGGCTGCCCGGCGGCGCCAGCGGGTGCCCGGGGAGGAACGGCGCGAGGTGCGCCGCGACCGCGATCGGGCCCATCCCCGGGCCGCCGCCGCCGTGCGGGATGCAGAACGTCTTGTGCAGGTTGAGGTGACAGACGTCGGCGCCGAAGTCGCCGGGGCGGCACAGCCCGACCTGCGCGTTCATGTTCGCGCCGTCGAGGTAGACCTGCCCGCCGTGGCCGTGGACGATCTCGCACACCTCGCGGATGCCGGGCTCGAACACGCCGTGGGTCGACGGGTACGTGACCATGACGGCGCCGAGCTTCGCGGCGTGCTTGTCGGCCTTGGCGCGCAGGTCCGCGAGGTCGATCGAGCCGTCGGCCGCGGTCGCGACCGGGACGACGGTGAAGCCCGCCATCACGGCGCTGGCAGGGTTGGTGCCGTGCGCCGACGCCGGGATCAGGCAGACGTTTCGGTCGGCCTGGCCGCGCGACTCGTGCCAGCCGCGGATCGCGAGCAGGCCGGCGTACTCGCCCTGGGCGCCGGAGTTGGGCTGCAGCGACACCGCGGCGAACCCGGTGATCTCGGCGAGCCACGCCTCGAGCTGCTCGAACATCGCGCGGTAGCCGCCGGTCTGCTCGGCCGGGGCGAACGGGTGGATCCGACCGAACTGCGGCCACGTCACCGGGATCATCTCGGTCGTGGCGTTGAGCTTCATCGTGCACGACCCCAGCGGGATCATGGACGTGGTCAGCGAGAGGTCGCGCGCCTCGAGCCGGGTGAGGTAGCGCAGCAGCTCGTGCTCGCCGTGGTAGCGGTGGAAGTGCTCGTGCTCGAGGAACGTCGTCGCGCGGGCCAGGCCCGCCGGCAGCTCGGGCACGCGCACGTCGGCGGCCAGCTCGACGACCGAGAACGGCAGATCGTCGCCCTGCCCCGCCGCGGCGGCGAACGCCTCGAGCAGGTCGTGGACGTCGCCCTCGGTGGTCGTCTCGTCGCACGCGATGCCGAGGCCGCCGTCGTCGAACCGGCGCAGGTTGAGCCCGCGCTGGACCGCGGCCGCGAGCACGGCGGCCTGGCGGTGCGCGTCGGTGTCGACGCGCAGGGTGTCGAAGAACACGCCGCCGCGGACGCGGTAGCCGAGGCGCTCGAGGCCCGCGGCGATCACCGCGGTCCAGCCGCGCACGCGCCGCGCGATCTCGGTGAGCCCGTCGGGCCCGTGGTAGACGGCGTACATCGACGCCATCACGGCGAGCAGCACCTGCGCGGTGCAGATGTTGCTCGTCGCGCGCTCGCGGCGGATGTGCTGCTCGCGGGTCTGCAGCGCCAGGCGGTACGCCACCTTGCCGGTGGCGTCGCGCGACACGCCGATGATCCGCCCCGGCATCTGGCGGCGGAACTCGTCGCGCGTCGACAGGTACGCGGCGTGCGGGCCGCCGAAGCCCATCGGCACGCCGAACCGCTGGGCCGAGCCGACGGCCACGTCGGCGCCGAGCTCGCCCGGTGCGGCCAGGATCGTCAGCGCCAGCAGGTCCGCCGCGACGACGACCCTGGCGCCCGCGGCGTGGGCGCGCGCGACCAGGGGGCGGAGGTCGACGACGTGGCCGTCGGTCGTCGGGTACTGCGCGAGCACGCCGGCGACGTGCGCGGCGTCGGCGCCGCCCAGCGCCTCCATGATCGTCTCGAGCGCGCCGACCCGCAGGTCGATGCCGAGCGGCCGGGCGCGCGTGCGCATCACCGCGAGCGTCTGCGGGTGGCAGTCGGCCGCCGCCCAGAACACCGCGCGCTTGCGCTCGGACGCCTCGACGCACAGGTTCATCGCCTCGGCGGCGGCGGTCGCCTCGTCGAGCAGCGAGGCGTTGGCCAGCGGCAGCCCGGTGAGATCGGAGATCATCGTCTGGAAGTTGAGCAGCGCCTCGAGCCGGCCCTGCGAGATCTCCGCCTGGTACGGCGTGTACTGCGTGTACCAGCCCGGGTTCTCCATCACGTTGCGCAGGATCACCGGCGGCGTGATCGTGTCGTGGTAGCCCATGCCGATGAACGAGCGCAGCACCTGGTTGTCGCTCGCGAGGATCTCGAGCTCCTCGAGCAGCTCGCGCTCGCCCAGCGGCTCGCCCAGCGCGAGCGGGCGGCGCAGCCGGATCGACTCCGGCACGGTGGCGTCGGCGAGCTCGTCGAGCGAGCCGTAGCCGAGCGCGGCGAGCATCGCGGCGAGCTCGGGCTCGGACGGCGCGATGTGGCGACGCGCGAAGGTGTCGGAGGGACGGAGGTGCGAGGGCAGCCCGCCCTTGCGGGAGCCGGTGCGGTCGGTCTGGGGCGCGGTCTTGGTCACGGCGGCGCGAACGTAGCGCCAACGCCGCGGTCAGGACACCAGGAACGTGAAGAACCGCTCGGGGACCTCGTACAGCTCCATCGCCTGGCCGCAGTCGGGGCACGGCACCGCCGGCGCCTCCATCCGCCGCATCGCGTCGCCGTGGCGCGCGACGTCGAGCAGCGCCGACGTCTCGAGGCCACAGCCGGGGCACTGGTAGGGCGCGTGGAACGACCGCACCTCGGCCGACCCGCGCGCGTCGGTGATCATGTTGATCTGCTCGATGATGACCTCGGCGCAGCGCTCGAGCACGACGCGCGCGCCGCGGTCGACGAGCCCGCGCAACAGGCGCATCCACTCGCGCACGCCGATCGAGTTGATGAACACGACCGCGGCGGTGTCGATGACGACCTCGCGCGACGCCCACGCCTCGGCGCGGGTCGAGAGCGGCGAGGCCTCGTCGATCCGGCCGCGCAGCTCGATGCGACGCTGTGACGCATCCCCATCGACGGCGGCCTCGAGTCGACCCAGAGTCTCGATCACGGCGGTCCTCCGTCTGGTCCGGATGGTGCGGATGGTGCGGCTGGTGCGACGAACAGGTGAAACGACGGCGCGCGCCCGAGCTCGGTCGGGCGGACGCTGACGTCGATCAGGGCGATCGCCTCGGCGCGCCGGCCAGGCGCGACGGCGAGCGCGAGCTGGTGGCAGCACGCGTAGGCCAGCGCCAGGCCCATCCCCGCGTCGCCGTCGAGATCGCCAGCGGCGCGGCGCGCGGCGCGCGCGATCGCCGGGCCCGGCGCGGCGGGATCGAGCGAGCCCCACTGGTCGGTGATCTCGAGCGCGAGGTAGCGCGCGTCGGTGGCCCAGCGCAGCCGGACGCGCTCGCGCTCGCCCAGCGGCCGCGCGTCGTGGCGGCCGGTCTCGCGGGCGCGGCGCCCGGCCCCGGCGCCGGCGTCGGGCGCCGCCGGGGCGTCGAACAGCGCGTTGGCGAGCAGCTCGTCGGCGATCACCGAGGCGAGCGAGGCGACGCGATCGGACAGCCCGGCGCGACCGATGCCGGCGACCAGCGCCTCCACCGCCGCGGGGCGGTCGGCGGCGTCGTCGAGCGTCACCGCGCGCACCGGCGCGGCCCACCCGACGTACTTCTCCAGGCCGAAGACGTCGCCCAGGACGAGCTTCTGCACGGTGGCGAGCAGCTCGGCCCGCGCCCGGCCGATCGGCGCGCCGACCACGTGGTGCCAGCCCGCGGCGAGCAGCTCGGTCACGACGTCCGGGTGCGCCGGGGTCGCGTCGTCGGGAGGGACCGCGATCCAGCCCAGCGCCGGCGTCGCGCGCGCGCCCGGGTGCGCCCGCGCCGTCTCCTGATCCACGACGACGACCGCGTCGGGCTCCCCCGGCGCGCGGGCGCGGGCGATCGCCGCGTCGAGGTCGACGAGCTCGACCGGGCACAGCGACGCCGACAGCGTGCGGTGCAGCGTGCGCTGCGCCTTGCGGTCGGGGTGGACGACGAAGATCCGCCCTCGTCGCTGCTCTGGCTCGATCCGCACGGCACGCCATCATACCCCGGGCGCCGGCCGCGGCGCGCCGGGCGGAGCCGCTCGCGCGTGCACGCCTTCGGGCGGGGTGAGCCGAGCGTTCGCGCGTGCACCTCTGGGCGGGGTGGGTCCCGCGCGGAGCGCCCGCGCGTGCACACCTCTGGGCGGGGTGGGTCCCGCGCGGCTGCCGCCCCGCGGGCGGGGCGGCGAGCCCCCGGGGGGCAGTACGCGACGCCCCGCGGGCCAGCGCCGCCGATGTTTCGGGCCAAGGCCCCGCCCGCGTCCAGGGTCGCGAGGTCGGCGTCGCGCCCGTTGCAC